>CANJZW010000085.1 GCA_947479475.1 Chthoniobacteraceae bacterium | reverse complement strand
GGTGACGGTGGGGGTGACGGTGGGGGTGACGGTGGGGGTGACGGTGGGGGTGACGGTGGGGGTGACGGTGGGGGTGACGGTGGGGGTGACGGTGGGGGTGACGGTGGGGGTGACGGTGGGCCTGCGGGGATTCCTGTTGTGGAGGAGTTGTGGTGGATGAGCCGGCTTCAAACGGATGTCAATCGCAGCGGCAATCGCTCGCGGCGCGAATGGGAGCCAAGGGATTTTTAAAATCGAAACGAGGCAATCTTGCGGCCATTTCGGTCCCCTTTTGAAAAATCCTCTCCACGGTTTCAAGCCCGTGGACGTTCCTAGTCCGATTCATTTTGGAGGGGACCCAGTGCTGATGCCGGCTCCTGAAGAAGGGACGGAGGGAGATTGCCGTGAATTGCCGTGAATTGCCGTGAATTGCCGTGAATTGCCGTGAATTGCCGTGAATTCACGTGAATTGGAAGGAACGCCCCAAGAATGCAAATACACCGGAACCCGTTCAGTGACCACTTTTGTCCCCATCACCCGTCGTTTACAGAATTGGATCGCTGGTAGCGGCCTGCGGCTGCTTCCAGAGGCCGCCTTCCCAGAAAAAAAATGAACCGGCCTTTCGGAAGTTGGGGGCGCTACCCCCAAAACAGCCATCACACGCACAAACTGCTTTGGAGCACGGATCCCCTCCCTCCAAGCAATGGGCAGCTCATGCTGGCTTACGGTTTTGGGCGCAGTTACGGAGACAGTTGTCAGAACAACGCGGGAACCCTCCTTCTGACGCAGGCACTCAACCATTTTTTAGCCTTCGATCAAGAGCAAGGGTTGCTCCGTTGCGAGTCCGGCGTGAGCCTGGACGAAGTTCTGAAATTAATCGTACCCTATGGTTACTTTCTGCCGACCACGCCCGGGACAAAGTTTATTACGGTTGGCGGGGCGCTCGCCAACGACGTCCACGGTAAGAATCATCACAGGGCCGGCACCTTCGGTTGTGCTGTGACGCAGTTCGAGTTGCTGCGTTCCAACGGCGAGCGGTTGCTCTGTTCTCCAGAACTAAACCCTGAATGGTTCAGGGCGACGGTCGGCGGCCTTGGGCTGACCGGTCTCATTACATGGGTCGAGTTCAAACTGCGCCGGATTGAAAGTGCGTTTATCAAAGTCGAATCCCTGAAATTTCGAAATATCCAAGAATTTTTCGAAATCTCGGCAGAGTCGGATACCCACTTTGAACATACCGTCTCCTGGCTGGATTGCCTCTCCAAAGGCGCCTCCCTTGGGCGGGGGATTCTCATGCGAGGCAACCATGCGCCCGCCTCCGCCGGAAATCTGAAGGCGCATCGGCAACCCAAGCTCAGCGTGCCCTGCGATCTTCCCGGCTTCGCATTGAATCAATGGAGCATCAAAGTTTTCAACGCCGCCTACTACTCTCGTCTGAGGGCCAAGGCGACCCTCGCCACAACCCACTACGACCCCTTTTTCTATCCGCTCGATGTGCTCAATCACTGGAACCGCATCTATGGGCGAAGAGGTTTTTTTCAATACCAATTTGTGGTCCCATTTGCCGGTGATCAAACCGTGATCCGCGAGATTCTCGGCAAGATCGCAGCCTCCGGACAGGGCTCTTTTCTGGCGGTGCTCAAGGCCTTTGGAAATCGCAAATCGCCCGGACTGCTTTCCTTCCCCAGAGAGGGAATCACTCTGGCACTCGATATTCCAAACCGCGGTCGGCAGACGTTGGACCTCCTGAATGCATTGGATCTCACGGTGTCCGCAGCCGGTGGAAGGCTGTATCCCGCAAAGGACGCCCGGATGTCTGCGGCCATGTTCCAAACCAGCTATCCAGAGTGGCAGGAATTTGCGAACTACGTGGACCCCGCGTTTTCTTCGGGATTCTGGCGCCGGGTCACGGGGGGATCGGAGTAATATGCCGAATATTTTGCTCGTCGGTGCAACTTCAGCGATCGCCCAGGCCTTGGCCCATGAGTTTGCGGCACGCGGGGCAAACCTGGTTCTGTGGGGGCGTTCCCCGGAGAGGCTCCAGACTCTTGGAGCGGATCTGCGCATCCGCTGGGGCGGGAAGGTTGAAACTGAAACCGTGGACGTGAATGCGTGCGAATTCCACAACGCTAAATTCGATCGCGCGGTCAGGGCAGTGGA
This sequence comes from Chthoniobacteraceae bacterium, assembly GCA_947479475.1. Taxonomy (GTDB): domain Bacteria; phylum Verrucomicrobiota; class Verrucomicrobiia; order Chthoniobacterales; family Chthoniobacteraceae; genus Chth-196. The sequence continues at coordinate 18,483 of CANJZW010000085.1, read as the reverse complement.
CGGATTGGACGCGGCGGTCTTCTGTCATGGCAGCCTCAGCAATCAAGGGGAGTGCGAGAAAGATTTCTCACAAGCAGAGAAACAACTCCGAATTAATTGTTTGAGTGTGATTTCTTTGCTGACGGTGAGTGCGAACTATTTTCAAATGCGCCGCAAGGGCACCATCGTTGCAATTTCCTCTGTTGCGGGTGATCGGGGCAGGCAGAGCAACTATGTGTACGGCACAGCAAAGGCTGCCCTGAACGTTTTCCTGCAGGGCATGCGAAACCGTCTTCATTCCAGCGGGGTGAAGGTCATCACCGTGAAACCGGGATTCGTGGACACTCCAATGACCGGGCATCTGAAAAAGGGAGTGCTCTTTGCGTCTCCCAGCCGGGTGAGCCAAGACATCCTGCGCGCCATCGAGTTGGGCCGGCCGGTGGTCTATACCCCCTGGTTTTGGCGCTATATCATGCTTATTATCAGGCTTATCCCAGAAACGTTATTCCAGCGACTTAAACTGTGAAGCGGCCAAACCGGCATACGCTCACCCACGTGGAAATTTTATGAACAGGACCATTACGCCCAGGCTGGGCGACTTAAACACCCTTCAAAAACCCGCCGAAGCCACTTTTGCCCCGGCTTTCTACCTGGCGCTTCTGGCTCTGTGTGCTGGCGGCACCTTCTGGTACTGGCGCCAGTGGGATCACGATGATGGATTTATCGTCTATCGTTACGTCCAAAATCTCTTGGGAGGGCAAGGTTGGGTTTTCAATGTTGGCGAGGCGGTCAACTCCTCCACATCCGTTTTAAATCCCGTGTTGACTGCTCTGTTTGCGCTCATCCCCGGCCTTTCGATTCCCTACGCCGCCCATCTGGTTGGCATTTTTTCTCTCGTTTTGGGAATCGGTTTTCTGGGAGTCACGCTCCTACAACAGAGAAAAGTAACGCTTGCCCTTGGATTGCTCCCCATCGCCTTTTTCCTGCCGATTTTGCAGACAACCAAGGGCCTGGAAACGCAGCTTTTTCTGGGGCTCGTCATGCTTCTCGTGGCTCTGGAAATGAGAGGGCGTGATCTTGCCGCCTGGGTTGTGGTTGGGTTGCTCTTTCTCGCCCGGCCAGACGGCGCTCTCTTTGGAATCTTCAAACTCTTTAGCAGCTTTATCCAGAACCGAAAAATCCCGGTGAAAGGGCCTTTGCTTGCATTAACGGTCGCAGCCCCGTGGTTGATTTTCTCCGCTATAAAATTTCATGCGATAGCTCCGGCGAGTCTTGCCAATAAAATGACCCAGGGGCGCGTCGGTGGCCTCAATCACGGGATGGACTTTCTGGCTTTGCTTCCCCAAATCATCCGAAACCTCAGCGCCCCGCATTCGCTGCTTTTGCTGGTACCTCTGGCCTTTTTCGGCGCTGTTCGCTGTGTGATGAATCGGGACTGGCCACTTTCTTTGCCCGGCTGTTTTGCGGTGATCCAAATCGGGGTCTACACTGCGATAGGGGTTCCCCAGTATGGTTGGTATTATGCGGTCGCAGTCTTCGCTTTTTTCTTTTACGTGGCGCTGGGTTTAAATGAGGTCGTGGCGCTCGCCCGCGCCCCACAGGTGCGCACGACACTCGGCATCACCAGCGTGGCAGGCCTCGCTTGTCTAGCCGCCTTCCAGTGGGCGCCGTCGATCAACACGCAGCTCGATCCGAGGGAGGCGGCATACCGGGAGGTTAGCCAGGTCATCCGCGAGCGGTTCTCAAGCGCCAAGACCATCGCGTTGGAAGAAGTGGGAACCGTCGGTTTTCTTGTGGGACCACCGCTTCGCATCGTGGATCTCATGGGTCTCACCAGTGACAACCCTCCGTATTACCTTGGCCACGAGAATGACCGCTTCTTTTCCGCGCCTCCCGAACTGGTGGTGATGCGTTTTCAGGGGGAGAAGGCTCAGACTCCACAGACGGTGAGTTGGGGCGAAGCCGCGATCTATACAGATGAGAGGTTTCAATCGCTCTACGAGCTCGTTTGGCGAACAAACGAACCCCGTTTCCCGCAGGTCGCGCTGTTTGTTTTCAAGCCGGGCGTTTCCTCTTTTTAACTGTGTGGGAGGATGTGGCAGATGGCGGAGGGGCTGAAATGGAAGCAGTCCGCCGAAGCTAGACGTCCTCATCTTCTTCGCTTGAGGTGTCTCCCTGGGTGTTGTCGGGTTCGCGTGGGAGCGTGGGAGCGTGGGAGCGTGGGAGCGTGGGAGCGTGGGAGCGCGATGAATCACCCGTTCCAGCTGGTCCCGTCCCAGCGCTCCATCCGCTCGATCATCGCGATGGTGGCGTTTGAAAAGGAGGTGAATAGGGCCTCCCCTTTTTCGGCGGATGCCTGACGGGGGTCTCCCACGTGGCCCGCTGCGCTGCGGTCTGGCATGGTCCATCCTCGAGTTGCGGGTTCGAAGGGGTTGCCAAAATCTTTTGGGGCGACCGAGCTGTGGTCTTTGACCAGATGCGGCGCGAGGCGGAGGACCATGGAGGTTTCCCATTCGCAGGCATGGCCCATGACTTGTTGGCTCAGACCCGGATGCGAATGGAGCGCTTCCGGCTCCAAGTTCCAGTATGTGGCAAACAGCAGAAGGGGCTCTTTCTCGTGCCGGTGTTTCTGGCGGACTTCAAAGACGGCTTGTTTACCCGGAATATCGTTGCCGCCATGCCCGTTGAGAATCAGGAGACGTTTGAAGCCGTGCGTGAGGAAGTTTTCGAGCAGTCCGCAAAGCAGATCCAAGTATACGCGGGGTTCTGCGGAAAGTGTGCCGGGAAAATCCAGGTGGTGGTGGGAATTTCCAAGCCACTGCAGGGGGGCGAACAGCGCCCGGTCTCCAAGCGCCAACTCGGCGCGGCGGGCGACCTCACCCATCAAAAGCGAGTCGGTGAAGACGGGCAGGTGGGGGCCGTGTTGTTCGAGGGCGGCAACTGGGAAAATGACGGGGGTGTTCCGGTCCAGGGCGTGGACCGCAGGCCAGGTGAGATCGGCTAGATTCATGGGGATGGATGTTTCGGTATTACGGTGGCAGTAACGCGGAAGAAAAAGGCCAATGCGAGGTTCAAAGCGTCGGCCCGGTTTTCCCCAGGATCGGGAAGGAGGCTGAGTGGCTCCAATCCGAGTGGCAGATGCCTAGCTAAATGGCCGGTTGCAGGAAAAGCCCACAGATTAAAGCCAACCTCCGGCAAGGGACGCCTCAAAGGAAAATAGCCGCCCTCAAGCGAAGGTAGCGATTCACAGCCCGAATGGGCCGGCCTTTAACCCGAGGCGCGTGCCTCGAGCGCTCGCGGTGGCGGACTGCCATCTTGAGTGCCATTTTGAGGGCCATTTTGAGGGCCATTTTTGGGGTGAGCGCCGCACCCCATCATGCGGCCTTCCAACTGGGCAAAGCGGCTGTGTGCAAGGACTCTGGCACGTTCTGCCTCCCGCAATTCTGCCAGGCTCAGCGTAAGGGCTGCTTTTTCCAGAGTGCTCAACGGATCCAAACGACAGAACTTGCTCACCCATTACCATCGCACGGCGCATTCAACGGGGCGGCATTTTGTTGTTAGTTCATGCTTTTTATGACTCTGGAAAGCCGTGTAGCCACCTGGAAATGAGGGGCGCGGCGCCGTTGCTTAATGCAGAAAACAACATTTTTTACGTCCGAATCCGTGGTCACCTCGATTCAGTGCGCATGAATGTTTCACTTTCATTTGCCGACTCCGTCATGCTGCTGCTGCTCGTTTTGAAGAAAATCGCCGCCACCTGCTTTTCCTTTCCGCTTCTGTTGTGTTTTGGGTGTCTGGGCGTTGCCCTCTACTTTTTGTTCCAGGCCGAACGCGAAGACCAGTCCCTGCGTTAGGCCCGCCAGGGACTCAACGGCCTGAGTGTCTCCGGGATGCTGGTTCACGACACACGATTGGCGGCAAAACTGTGCGGGATTGAATGGGGGCGGTTTGAGCGGGCCTCTTTCCGCAGTTTGCCTAGTGTGTGAATTAGGGCAGAGTGTTTTTGCATGGAAACTCGAGAACACAGCGCGCCGCCCAGCCAATCCAAAGCGATTCATTTGAAAAGGTTCGGGGCGCCTTTGGAAGTTGTGGAGGTGGGGGAGATCCCTGTGTTGGCGCCTGCGGCCGGGGAGGTGCTGCTCAAAATGGAGTTTGCCCCGATTAATCCGGCAGATTTGAACGTGTTGGAAGGCAAGTATGGCACGTTGCCCGCGCTTCCCTGCGTGCCTGGGGTGGAGGGAGTGGGGCGAGTTTTAAGTGTCGGACCGGGGCTTGGTGTCGGTGGAGAGGCGTTACTGGGCAAGTGCGTGCTGCTTCCTAATGGGTTCGGTTCTTGGCGGAGTTATGGGACGGCGAACGCTTTGGAACTCGTGGTGGTCCCGGAGGGCGTGCCGCTCGAACAGGCTGCGATGTTGCGCATCAATCCTGCGACGGCCCTTTGTTTGTTGGAGAATTTTGTGGCGCTCAAGCCAGGGGAGTGGGTTGTGCAGAACGCCGCCAATTCAGGGGTGGGACGCTCCGTGATCCAGATCGCTCGGGCCAGCGGATGGCGGACGCTCAACGTGGTTCGGCGCGGGGGCCTCGAAGCCGAACTGCGTTCGATCGGGGCGGATGCCGTGCTTGAGGCAGGGGAAACGCTTGTTTCGCAAATCGCGGAAATTACGGGCAGAGAAGACCCGCGTTTGGGTCTGAACGCCGTAGGCGGCGAGAGTGCGCTGGCATTGGCAAAGACTCTCGCGGAGAGCGGGGTTCTGGTCACCTACGGCGCGATGGGCCTTCAGCCGCTTCGGATGCCAAACGGGCTGCTCATTTTCAAAGATGTGGCGGCGCGTGGGTTTTGGGTGAGTCGCTGGTACAAAAACGCCACCCAACCCCAGAGGGACAGGCTGTTTGAAAAACTCTTTCACTGGGCAGCATCCGGCGTCCTTCACACGCCGGTGGAGGCTGTCTATTCCTTGGATAATGCGCAGGAAGCTCTGGCGCATGCCATGCGTTCGGGGCGCAGTGGAAAGGTGCTTTTCAAGGGATGAACCGGGCATGGAAAACTTCGGTTTGGAAGCGGCTGGCATTGATCCTTGTTCTTGGGATTTTTTGCGTGTGGGCGCAGGCCGGCTGGAGCCGCTGGGGGCTCAAGGCGAAGCTTGCCCCGTCCGGCGGGTTGTATTTCCCCGTCCGGATCGAGGCAGACGCCCCCACCTACGCGCAGGCGGATGCTCGCTGGGGGGAGGAGCGATTGGGGCCGACGGACCGCACGCTTGGAGCGGAGGGTTGTGCGGTCAGTTCAGCGGCGATGGCGCTTGGGCATTACGGCATCCAGGCGACCCCCGGGGAGTTGAATCGGTTTTTGTTAGAAAACGGCGGCTTCACCGAGCAGGGCTGGATCTACTGGGAGGCAGCCGCCGAGTTTGTTCCCGGCAGAGTCAGGCATGCTTACGAGGATCTGCCCAGCTACAGGCTGATCGACTGGAATTTGTGGCTTAAGAATCCGGTCATCGTGCGCATCCGCCGTCCTGCCGGAGGCACGCACTTTGTGTTGCTGGTGGGGAAAGTGGGTTATGAATACGTTGCCCTCGACCCAGGCGCCGGCGGGCGGAAGGTTTTCCTGAGCGAATTGCAAAGCCCGGTGGAGGCGCTCCGATTTTACAAACGTTTGTAGGGCCTGGGCCTGTTCCGAAAAGCGGCTTGAAACTGGGATCGGGAGGCGAACTTGGGATCTGCGTTTACGGCGTGGGATGCAGGCCAGCGCGTGCGTTGGAAAAACACCTTTGAAAAAACGGAAAAACACCAGTTTCCCTCTAGGATTTTCGCTGTCTCGGGGTAACAAAGGTAGTACATAGTCCTTTTATGCTGACCATCCCCAGTTCACGTAGTGGTTTATTTTGCGACGGTGTCACGCGCCGCGATTTTATTCGAATCGGCGGATTGGCTCTGGGCGGGGCGTCTTTGCCGCAGATTACTCAGGCGCAGACGGCCTCTGGGAACGGTTCGGTAGGGAACGCTCAAAAGGCGGTCATCATGATTTTCCTGCCGGGTGGCCCCTCGCATCAGGACATGTTCGACCTGAAAATGGACGCGCCGTCAGAAATCCGGGGAGAATTCCGTCCGATTTCAACGAACGTACCCGGGATCCAGATTTGCGAGCATCTGCCGCTTTTGGCCGGAATGATGGATCGCTGCACGATCATCCGTTCGATGTCGGACTGCGACAACCGGCATGATGCATTCCAGTGTATGACGGGCCGGCCTTTCCTCAACCAGCCTCCGGGCGGGTGGCCGTCTTTCGGTTCTGTGGTTTCGAAGTTGCAAGGGTGTCGTCATCCAGCGGTGCCCGCCTTTGTGGGGCTGGCTCCCAAAATGGGGGAGATGCGTTGGGCGAGTTCGGGCGATCCCGGGTACGTGGGCGTGGCTCACGCTCCTTTCCAGCCCAACAAGGGTGGCGCTGCCGAGGACATGAGCCTGAATGGGATCACCTTGGAGAGACTCCGGGACCGGCGCGCCCTGCTCGAGAGTTTTGACCAGTTCCGCCGGGAGGTGGATTCCAGCGGGGTAATGTCGGGCTTGGACACATTTAACGAGCAGGCCTTTAACGTGCTGACTTCAAGCAAATTGTTGGAGGCGCTGGATGTTTCCCGGGAGGATCCCAGTGTTGTAGCCCTTTACGGCAAGGGGGATCCCAAAAACAGGGACGACGGGGGCCCGAAAATGATGGAGCATTTTCTTGCCGCACGACGTCTTGTGGAGGCCGGTGCCCGCTGCGTGACCGTGGCTTTTAGTCGGTGGGATCATCACGGTAAAAATTTTGACGCCCTGCGGCAGGACCTCCCCATGTTGGACCAGGGATTGACGGCGCTGCTCACCGACCTGCGCCAGCGTGGGATGGAGCAGGATGTTTCGGTGATTGTGTGGGGCGAATTCGGACGCACCCCGACCATCAACGCATCCGGCGGACGCGACCATTGGCCGCGCGTTTCCTGTGCGCTGCTCGCGGGCGGGGGAATGCGGCACGGACAGGTGATCGGTTCGACGGATCGTCTCGGGGGGGAGCCTGAAACGCGACCGGTAAAGTTCGGCGAGGTTTTTGCAACTCTGTACAAAAATCTGGGCATCGACGCAGCCCAGACGGCAATCAACGATTTCTCAGGACGACCTCAGTATTTGGTGACGCCAGGTTGTGCTCCGATTGCGGAGTTGGCCTAAGACGAGGTATTGAGGGAGCGCTGGGGGGAGCGCTGGGGGGAGCGCTGGAGGGAGCGCTGGAGGGAGCGCTGGGGGGAGCGCTGGGGGGAGCGCTGGGACGGGTTGGGATGTGCTGGATGCGTCAAATCCACGGCATGCGGCCCTCTTGAATGGGGCGTTCCCTCCTTGTCGGCAATGTATCCGTCTTGTAACAAATAGTCTAATTCAGATTTTTGATTTCCTTCAAGTGGCTACATCATTTTCGGCCACTGGATACGCAGCCCCTTATCAACTCTTGTTAATCGGCATTTTGCTCAGTGATTTGCTGAAACTCGGCCTCGCCAACGCGAACAACCACACTGCGCACGCTTTCCAATGTCCATTCGCGCTTTTTCGGAGACTTGCCACTTTTGGTCCCTGCGTCCTGCTTGGTAAACAGCGGTTCCAAACGCTCAACAAAGTGCCACAGAAAATGATAAGCATGCTCCGAAAGACCTGCGCACAAATTGCGGAAATGGGGGCAAAAGCGATTTCTTTTGGGTGTCATGTGTTCGCGTGAACGGCGCTGGAGTCGCCTCTTTTATCGGGGGCGTCTGGTTCCGCAAGGACATCAAAATCGCTTGGAACGCCGCTTCATCCGCCACTCTCAGCGTTTCGGAAAAGCAAACCCTGTTCAACGACCTTTGGTCTTGAGGGAGGGGTGGAGCAGAGATGGACACACTCACCCGGCTGCGCGATAGACTGGGACGACGGCGGTTAAAGCGGCACTTTGCTCGGTCGCGAAGGAACCAGTTGGCGAGTTTGAGTCCCCCTGCCACACCCGAATTTTGAAGCGCCGTTTGGATGAGGCTCTTGAGTGGTTTTTATTTTAAGGGTACCCCCGTGGATGTCCCACCCCTTGTGCAAGAATGGATTTCTAACGAATTGGGAGGGTGTGCGGTTTTTGCCCCTTCCTACAAGAATCCAACAGTCCTGGCTAATGTATCATGAAACCCACCCCTGAACAGATGACGGCGGTTAAAGAGGCACTTTGCTCGATCGTGGAGGAACCGGCTGGCGAGTTTGAGTCGCCCTCCCATACCGAATTTCGAAGCGCGGTTTTGGATGAGGCTCTTGCGCGGTTTTTTTCCGAAAATCATGAGGCTTCAAGCCTTGAGGAGTTTGTCGAACTCTTGTGCCGACATCTTTCCTGAGCGAAACGGGGCTCAAATTGCTTTCCACGGCGCCTCAATCCCAGTTTGCTCTCGGAATGGATTGGACCCGCTGGAAACCTTCGGAGCGCGCGAACCTTTGTTTTATCGTTAAAAACGGGCGGGTTTTATTAATCCGTAAAAAAAGGGGGCTTGGGGCCGGTAAAATCAACGCGCCGGGAGGCAAGATGGAGCTCGGGGAGACGGCGTTGCAAGCGGCTGTCCGGGAGACTCAGGAAGAAGTAGGGGTGACGCCTCTCCACTTGGAAGAGCGCGGTCTGCTCCGGTTTCAATTTGTCGATGGATACTCTCTGAGCTGCATTGTGTTCCTGGCCACGGATCTGGAGGGGGAGCCCATTTCCACCGACGAGGCGGACCCAATCTGGGTGGACTTGGGGGCCGTGCCCTACCATGAAATGTGGGCGGACGACAAAGAGTGGCTGCCCACCGTATTGAACGGCGGCACGTTCACCGGTTCCTTTCTTTTTGATGGCGAACAGATGCGAGAAAAGGAAGTTTCGTTTCACGGGAATTATCGCGCCACGGCGGGCCGTTCGGCGGTTGTGGCGGGCTGCGGCTTTGTGGGCCTCGCCACGGCCCGCCTTTTGCACGCGGGTGGCTGGCGAGTCACTGGTTGCACGCACTCGTTGGAGTCGGCCGCCGCGCTGGCAGGGGAAGAGTTTCCGGTAGTGGCCTGCGACATTTCCAGCGAGACCGCGGTGGCGGAGGTGCTCGGGCAGTCGCATGGGGTGGATCTTGTGCTGCATTGCGCAAGCTCTGGAAAAGGGGGCGCTGACGCGTATCGGTCCGTTTATTTCAGAGGTTCACAGGTGCTGGGGGGCATTCTTGCTCCCAGACATTTGCTCTTTACGAGCAGCACGTCGGTTTATGCCCAAGTCAGTGGTGACTGGGTGACGGAGCAAAGCCCCGCTGAGCCTCCTCGCGAAACGGGACAAATTCTCAGAGAGACCGAAGACTGGGTACTCGCGCAGGGCGGCGCTGTAGCGAGGTTGGCGGGAATCTATGGCCCTGGACGCTCTGTTCTGCTCCGAAAATATTTCAGCGGCGAAGCGGTCATTGAAGGCGACGGTCGGCGCTGGATTAACCAAATCCACCGCGATGACGCTGCCTCTGGGCTTCTGCATCTGGCCACCCTTGGTGTGCCTGGGATTTTTAATCTGGGTGACAGCCAACCCGCCGAACAGCGCGCCCTTTACGAATGGCTTGCCGAGCGGTTTTCCTCACCGCTTCCTCCCGAAGGCCCCGTGAATATGGACCGCAAACGGGGCTGGACCCACAAGCAGGTGAGCAACCAAAGGCTGCGTGGCTTGGGCTGGGAGCCCCGGTACGCTTCTTTTTATCGGGCCGTTGAAAGCGATCCTGAACTCGTTCCCCTCGCACGGGTGCAGGCGCAGACCGTTGTCTAAGAGGGCTTCGACGACGCAAAGCAATGAGAGAGGCTTCACACGATTTGGCAGGCCGCGAAGCCTTGGGAGTGGGCGCGCCCACGTTTTGGGAGGCGTTTGGTTTTTGGCTGAAGCTGGGCTTTGTTTCTTTTGGAGGACCGGCCGCCCAAATCTCAGTGATGCATCAGGAACTGGTGGAGAAAAAACGATGGATCTCCGAAGAGCGGTTTTTGTTTGCTCTGAATTTCTGCATGCTCCTACCCGGGCCCGAAGCGCAGCAACTGGCGACCTACATTGGCTGGTTTTTGCACAAGACGCGCGGGGGGCTGGCGGCGGGTATTTTGTTCGTGCTACCGGCGACCGTGCTGCTTTGGGGGTTGAGTTGGATGTACGTCCGTTTTGGCCAGCAGCAGTGGATGGGCAACGTTTTTTACGGGCTCAAACCGGCGGTGCTCGCGATCGTGTTGGGAGCCGTGATCCGGCTTGGATCAAAGGCGCTTAAAAGCAGGCTGTCGGGAGTGCTCAGCGTGGCGGCCTTTGTTTCGATCTATTTCTTTAAGGTGCCTTTTCCCTTTTTGATGCTTGCGGCAGCTTGTGTAGGGCTTGTGGCAGTCCGTGGCGACGCAAAGACGACGGTGGAGGCCCGGGATGCCGCCCCGCTTGCCCCGGGCGCGCGCCCGCCGAGGCTGCCCTCCGTTCTGAGGGTTTTGCGCACTGCGGTTCTGGGGGTGGGTTTATGGATGCTGCCCCTTGTTTGTGCGGGCCTTTGGCTGGGCACCAACAGCGTGATTTTCAGCGAAGGCCTGTTTTTTTCGAAGGCGGCGATGCTGACGTTTGGAGGCGCCTATGCGGTGCTTCCCTACGTGTCCCAGCAAGCCGTGGAATCCTTTGGCTGGCTTTCCGCGTCGCAGATGCTCGACGGCCTCGCCTTTGCAGAAACAACGCCGGGCCCACTCATCATGGTGCTGGAGTTTGCGGGCTTTCTGGGCGCATGGAATCAGCCCGCTCCTTTTTCCCCACTGCTTTCGGCCACGCTCGGCGCGCTGATGACGGTGTGGTGCACCTTTGCCCCGAGCTTCGTGTGGATTTTCCTCGGGGCACCCTACGTCGAGGGTCTCCACGGCAACCCTAGGATCTCCGGCGTGCTTGCGGCGATTACGGCCGCTGTTGTGGGCGTCATCCTAAATCTGGCTTGCTGGTTTGGCGGGGCCGTTTTGTTCCCAAAAAGCGGCGGGCTGGACCCGTTTGCCGCCTGCCTGAGCGCCTGCGCCTTTTTAGCCATGGTGCGCTGGAAGTGGGGAGTGATCCCCGTTGTATTGATCTCCGGTGTGCTGGGGGCTGTCTACAAAACCCTTCTGTAGCCCGGGGGAAGGGGGCTGCCAGTGCGAAAGCGCCTCGCTCCAGCGCTCGGCTGGAGTTCCCCCCCGCACGCGTGGGGATGGTCCGCTATGCAGAAAGACTGGGTGCGTGCGGGAGAAAAATTTGGTTTGGAACGGCTTCTAAAAGCAGAAGACTACCGCGTAATCGTCCGTTTATCTCCGTTCACGAGCATCCGCACCCATTCGCCACGGTAAAAATTCTCGCCATGGTCGGTCTGGACGATGCTCCAGGTTTGGCCAGAGCGGGTGCGCACCATGATTTCAAGTCCGGTCCCAGAGGTCGCCTTGCGTTCAATGGCGTTTCCTGCAAAACCGCCTGCAATCGCGCCGCCCACTGTGGCCAGAGTTTTTGCCTTGCCTGTCCCTGCCAGCGAGCCCAGAAGCCCGCCCGCCACAGCCCCTGTGCCGACTCCCACAATGGAGGACTCACCCCGAAGGGCCACCCTCTGGACTCCCACGATTTGAACCTCGTAAACTTGCATCGCCTGCCCCCGCATCGCCTGCGGGTAAGAGGGCACGCTGGGATCTTCCATGACGCAACCTGAGAGCAATAAAGAGCCCGCCAAGGTCGCCACCGCCGAAATCTTCAATACGTTGTTTCTCATAAAAAGTTCTTTTCACTAAAGCCAATCGGTCGTGCAGTCAATCCACTGCGTTCCCCGCCTGTAATCCACTTTTTTATTGAGACACCGTGATTCTGGAATTGCTCGAATATTGCCTGACTCCCTGTTCTTGGCGGGCGCGTCGAATGGGTTTTCTCACTTCTTCGATCCAGGTGCGTGCACGCTACAAAAGGTGCCGGTTTGAGTGGATGGAACATCTGGAGCAGACTCGGGCGATTATTTTAAAGGCGGCCCAACTCGCGCCCCGGCGCCGAAAAGCGCTTGTTTTCGGCGCGGGGCTTCTCCACGACATTCCTCTACGGCAACTATCCGAAATGTTTGAACAGGTCGTTCTTGCCGACCTGGTGCACACTTGGCCCTGCCGGTTGGAGGCCTTGCGTTTTCCCAATGTGAAAATCCTCTCCTGCGATGCGACTGGCGCGATCCAGGCGCTTGCGGTGGTCGCTCGCCGCCCCGGCCTTCCCACGCCCGAGAGTCGGCCTGTCGCCTTTGTGGACGATCCGACTTTGGACTTTACGGTGTCGGTGAACCTTCTCTCCCAGTTGGGCTGGGTGCCGGGTGTGTTTCTCTCTAAATGCCGTTCGCCCTCCCAGATCGAGGCCCTTAAAAGCCAGTTTGTCGCCGCGCATCTGGATTATTTGAAACGCCTCCCCGGCCACACGGCCTTGATCACAGACACTCTTTGGACAGAGCACCCCGTGGCAGCCTCCGCCTCGCCCCTGGAGAGGTGGGATGTGCTAAGCGGAGTGTGCCTTCCGGAGCCGGAGCACGCCTGGGATTGGAACATCGCTCCGGCCCCCGAGCGCTCACCCTTGGCGCACTATGTCGCCCGCGTGTTTGCGTATACCGACTGGAAAAGCGCCGCGTTTTAAGCGTTATCGTCGTAAGAGGCGGATGGTGTTTTGTTGGGTCGGCTGGGGCTTAGCTGCTGTGCGATTCTTCACTTTCACAAATTGTAGCGTTTTGGCCTCCAAATCTCTTAGGATACGCGCCCATGGAGTTGTCGCCGGAACATAAATTGTCAGGGATTTTGGCCCCTTTGTTTGCTTTGCGTGGCCCGAACGACCTGGGGGTGGGGGATATCGGCGCTCTCAGGGATCTTGTGGATTGGGCCGCAGAATCTGGTTTGGGAGTGGTTCAATTGCTTCCGGTGAACGAGACCGGCAACGACCATTCTCCCTACAATGCCATTTCTTCGGTCGCACTTGACCCCCTAACCATTGAACTCACTCCAGAGGCGCTGCCTGACGTGAGTGCTGAAATTTTAGCAGAAGAAAAGGAACGTTTTTACCTTCGGAGGATGTACGAGGGGCCCGTTTTTTACAAAGTCGTCAAACCTCTCAAACGTGCGATATTGCACCGAGCGTTTGAAGTGTTCACTGCAGGTCCCTGGAAGTCAAAGAGCCCTAGGGCACAGCAGTTCCAGGCGTGGATGAATCTTCAGAGTTCCTGGCTCCCGGGGTTCGCCTTGTTTCGCGTGCTGATGGCCGAGTATGAAACGGAACGTTGGGACCAGTGGCCCCAGGACCGTCAGTCTCTGGATTCCGCTCGGGAATGGCTTGCAGGGCTTCCCTTGAAGATACGCAAGGACTGGGAGTTGCGGATGAGGGAGGTGATGTACATCCAGTGGGTGGCTTGGATGCAATGGGCTGGCATCAAGGCGTACGCCGAATCCAAAGGGATCGCACTAATGGGGGACATTCCTTTCGGGGTTGGGCTTTACAGTGCCGATTTCTTTTGCGAACCCGCGATTTTTGACGCGCACTGGAGCGGGGGAGCCCCCCCAGAACCCGCCTTTCAAGGTGATCTTTTTACAGCGCGCTGGGGCCAGAACTGGGGCGTGCCTTTGTACCAATGGGACGTTTTAAAACAAACGGACCTTCACTGGTGGCGCCAGAGAGTTCGCAAGGTCCGCGAGGTTTTTCACGTGTTCCGGATCGACCATGTTCTCGGTTTTTACAGAATTTACGGCTTTCCTTGGAGACCCGAGAGAAACAACGAGTTTGCACCCTTGGAGGAGGCCGCAGTGGCTAAACGGACGGGCGGAGAGTTGCCACGGTTTTATCCCAATGCGGATGATACCGCGGCGCACAAACTTGCGAACCGCCAGCACGGGGAGTGCCTGCTCCGCGCCCTTGCGGAGGAGACGGGGCGTTACGCCCTTATTGGGGAGGACTTGGGCACCGTGCCGGATTACGTCAGGCCGAGCCTGGAGTCTCTGGACCTTGCCGGCTTTAAGGTTCCGATGTGGGAAAAAGAGTGGGACACGAGTTTGACGCCGGGAAAACTCTATGGCCGGCTTTCCGTGGCAACCTACGCGACGCACGACCACGAGCCCCTCAGGGTCCTGTGGGATCGGTGGATGAGGACGATTGCTTTTGGCGATTCGGGGCGGGCGGAGGACGCCGTAGCGAGAGACGTCGCGTGGTGGGAAGTGCGGCGCATCGCGGCATGGGCGGGATTCGAGGTCCCACGGATCATGGATTTCGAACAGGTCCACGAGCGCTTTCTTGTCGGTCTGCTTGCCTGTAACTCGTGGATCACGATTTTTATGGTGACGGATCTCTTCGGCACCGGACAACGTTTCAACGTGCCTGGAGAGGTGGCGGATTCCAATTGGAGCGAAAGAATTGATCTTCCTGTGAGAGAATGGGGCAATGACCGGCGTTTGGCGCCTTTGATGGCGCGCCTCAGGGAAAAATTTAAGCGAACGGATTAGAAGCGCCTATCTGGGAACGGAAAGCGCCATGGCGCCGTATGAATCCGCTTGAGTGGAATTGCCGCTCAGGACAGAATTGTCCGTCCTCCCCGGGGCGTAAGTGTAACAGAACAGGAAAACTATGCAGCCGATCCACACTTTCAATGTCGTCCCAAAACTTCCGGAGGTTCTTGAACCCCTGCGTGAAATAGCGCTGAACCTCTGGTGGACATGGCAACCGGACGCCAGGAAACTATTCCGCCATTTGGACCCCGTCCTCTGGCATAAAACGAATCACAGCCCTCTGCGGATGCTCCAGTTGTGCCGTCAGGCGCGTTTGCGAGAGGTCGCGGGAGACGAGGATTTCAAGAGGGAAATGACCTCTATTTTGGAGCGATTTCGAGCGTATATGCGCCGCCCTGACACCTGGGGAAAACTTCGCAAAGGCGCATCTTCTCTTCAAAATCCGGTGGCCTATTTCTCGGCAGAGTTTGGATTTCACGAGTCCGTCCCCAACTATTCCGGGGGGCTGGGAATTTTGTCTGGCGACCACTGCAAATCCGCAAGCGACCTGGATATTCCCTTTATCGGCTTCACGTTGCTCTATAGGCACGGTTACTTCCGCCAACAGATCAACAAGGACGGCTGGCAGGAGAGCGTGCAGCTCAATCAGAACTTTAGTCATCTCCCTCTTTTGGAGGTGTTTGATAAAGATGGTAAGCCTCTTTGCGTGCACGTCACCGTGCTCGGCGAATCCGTGGCGGTCAAGGTCTGGCGCTTGCAGGTCGGGCGCATCTCTCTTTACTTGCTGGATACGGACATTGTGGAGAACCGCGAGGAGCACAGACTGATCACCGCGCAGCTCTACGGCGGCGATTTGGAAATGCGTATCCGACAGGAGATTGTGCTTGGGGTGGGGGGCGTGCATGCGCTGCATGCCATGCAGATTGTGCCCTCAGTCTACCACATGAACGAGGGGCACTCCGCGTTTCTCTCCCTTGAACTGATACGCCGCCATGTGGCGGATCACGGGTTGGATTTTTATGCCGCGCTGCAGGTGGTCGCTGCGGGCAACATCTTTACCACGCACACGCCGGTGCCTGCGGGGAACGACGCCTTTCCCTTGTCGATGATGGAGAAGTATTTCGGAGATTATCCGGCAAAGGTGGGAATTGATTTTGAGAAGTTTGTCGGCTTCGGTCAGACAAGGAAAACTCCGGACGAGCCCTTCTCGATGACGATTCTGGCCCTGCGCACCAGTCGCCATGCGAACGGGGTGAGCGCATTGCATGGGCGTGTTTCCCAAGGGCTTTGGAAGGACGTGTGGGCCGGCGTGCCCCAGCAGGAAGTGCCTATCACCAGCATTACTAACGGCGTACACACCCGCACCTGGATGGCGGCGGAGTTCGGAGCTCTGTACGACCGTTATCTCCCCAACTGGGAGGAGCACCTGGTCGACGTCGGTTTTTGGAGGGGGGTCTATGACATTCCGGATGAACAGCTTTGGAGCACTCACCAGACTCTCAAACAGCGCCTGATCGAATTCGTTCACGAGCGCGTCGGTTCTCAGCGGTTGCGCCTTGGCGAGTCTCCTGAAAAATTGCGTGCCGCCAACCGGTTGCTCAATCCGGATGTCCTCACGATCGGGTTCGCCCGGCGGTTTGCCACGTACAAGCGCGCGACATTGCTTTTTGCTGATCCCGAGCGGCTTGTGAAGCTGATGAACAATTCGGAACGGCCCGTCCAATTTGTGTTTGCGGGGAAAGCGCATCCGAAGGATGAGCCCGGCAAACGATTCATTCAGGAGGTGTATAAGTTTAGTCGGATGCCCGAATTTGAAAACCGAATTGTTTTTTTGGAGGATTACGACACGTACGTCGGTCGACGGATGTACCAGGGGGTCGATCTCTGGTTGAACAATCCTTTGCGCCCATTGGAAGCCAGCGGGACGAGCGGTATGAAGCTGCCACCGAATGGGGGGCTGAACCTCTCGGTGTTGGATGGTTGGTGGTGCGAGGCCTATGCGCAGAACCGGAAAACGGGCTGGGCAATCGGCGAGGAAATTGAGGACGGAAGCGTCGAGTTTCAGAACGAGGTGGATGTTTCAAGTTTGTTTCATATTCTTGAGACACAGGTTGTTCCGCTCTACTACGCGAAGCCAGACGGACGCCTGCCTTTGGCTTGGCTGCAGCTCATGCGGGAATCGATTCGGTCGATCACTCCTGTCTTCAACACGCACCGGATGGTGACAGAATACACCGAGCGTCTTTACGAACCAGCCGCGCGCGGACACTCCATCCTTGCGGCGGATGGGGGGAAGAAGGCGCGTTCTCTTTCAGAATGGAAAGATGTCATCCGCGCGGCCTGGCCGAAGGTGCGGGTGGAGACGGTGGAGGTCGATCGCCCCGGGGTGAATGTGCAGGTGGGTGATCTTTTGCCGGTGCGGGCTACCGTTTTTCTGGGGTCCTTGGCTCCTGAAAATGTAACCGTGCAAGCCTATTACGGCGAGGAATTCAACGCGGAGATTCTTTCCCCGAGTACCACCGGACTTGTCTTGGCGGCCAAACTTGATGGCGGCTCGTATCTTTACAAGGGTTCGATCGCCGCCGCCGAGAGTGGTTCCTACGGACTGAGTGTGAGAATCATTCCGACGCATCCGAACCTTATTCAGGCCCACGAGTTGCGCTTGATTAGTTGGGCCCGACCCTAGATAAGGCATGGCTGTTGTGAATCCCCGCTGAAAGTCAGCTTGGAAATTAGCCTGGAATCGTGAATTGTAGGTTTCACGCTTGATCCAAAGGGATTCTCAGAAGATACATTCAAATCTGTTTCCGTTATAATCTATGAAACTTAATCGCATTGCCCCCCTCCTCGCCATCGCTGTTGGCGGTTTTTCACTCGTAAGTTCTGCGCAAGCGGAAGTCAAAGTGGGAACCATCGACATGAAATTGGTTTTCGACAGCTACTCGAAGACCAAGGAAGCCGAGGGTAAAATCAACGAAGCTCGCGGTCAGGCCAAAAAAGAACTCGACGATCGGCTCGCCAGTTTCAATAAGGCTCAGGAAGAAGCCCGCAAATTGAACGAAGAGGCGAACAAGCCCGAACTCGCGGAGAAGGTGAAGGCTGAAAAGGCAAAAGTCCTTAACGAAAAGCTTCAGGCGTTGGGAACGATGCAGCGCGAAGTCCAAGAGTTTCAACAGACCCGCGAACGTCAGCTTTCCGAACAGTCGGTGCGCTCCCGCAATGCATTGCTTGAAGACATCAACAAGGTGATTGCCGAGAAGATCAAAGGATCTGCTTATGACATCGTCATCGACAAGTCCGGCCAGTCTTTGAATGCCGTTGGTATTCTGGTTTATTCGAGGGATTCCTTCGATTTCACCGCAGACATCATTGCCGAAATCAACAAGGGCAGTAAGGCTCCCAAGAAGTAGCCTGCTTTCCGTTTAAAATTTGCAAAACCGGTCGTCCTTTGAGGGCGGCCGGTTTTTTGTGTTAGGATTCCGTGTATGAAGAGCCAAGAGTCCGGAAACAATCCCCCTGCTTCAAAGGTTGTCCCATTGGAAATCGTGGACGAAATTCCACCTGCATCCGGCGCGGCGCGTGTTCCGCCCGAGCCGCAGGGAGCCTCTTCCCAACCCAAGCAGGGAGGGACGGTTCGGTTTGTGCTTACACTATGCGTTGCAGCCTTGGCGGACGGTTTGGAGGTTCTTTTCCCACCAGCCTGGGTGCCAATTGATTTGGCGACGGTGGGTGTGTTTTTCTTGCTATGGGGATTTCGCTGGGAGGTCGCTCTTGTTCTTGTTCCAGAGCTTATTCCTGGAGCAAATGTCTTTCCGTCTTGGATATTACTTGCGCTTTACCTGGGAAACCAGGGGCTGAAACGGCGCGTTTCTGAATCAATGACTTCACGAGCGGTTTAATTACGCTACACGAGAGGCGGCCATTGTGGTTTTGTTTGGTTTGGTTGAAGTGCCGGTCTTCTCTCTGCTGTTAGCCTCCCAGCGTCGGCGGCGTTGGGAAAGTTTTTGG
>CANJZW010000084.1 GCA_947479475.1 Chthoniobacteraceae bacterium | reverse complement strand
CGGTTTTACCCGTTGTCTCTTTTCCCAGTTTTCTCAAAGAAGACACTTCGTTGCGGAGTCCGTTGAGAAAAGGCATCTGCCTGCAACCTCCGGCTCTTGCCCTGCGAAAAACGGTAGCCCTGTTGGTCTGAGTTGAGGCGCGACAGCGGCAACGCCGCTGCCCCCGACTCCTTGTTCCTGGACGCCTGCTGCGCTCCGGGTCTGTTCGCGCCGCTCTCCGGCGCGTGTCCCGCCAACTCACAATCCCTCGACCGGCATGTTTTTACGCCCCGTTTTTCTCTCCTTTTTGGCCTGCACCACATTCGCACTCGGCGCAGACTTCACCCTCTCGCTGGAGGGCGCCGCAGCCTTTGCACTCAAACACAACCATGCGCTGGCCGCGGCGCGCCTCAGTATTGAAGAAGCACGCGGACGACTGCAGCAGAGCGGGCGACTCAGCAACCCGGAACTGGAACTCGAATTCAACCGCAACCGCAGCAGTCGCGAATCCGCGACTCGAGTGACGGTGCTGCAACGTTTTCCCCTGACAGGCCGTTTGCGTTATGAAAAAGCAGTGTCCCGCGCCCAACTCTACGCTGCAGAGGAGGAAATTCATGACGCGGAACGCAAACTGGCGGCCGAGGCGCGCAGCCTTGCCCTCAGACTCCTTGCACTCAAGGGGCAGCGCGATCTGCGCTCTACTCAGCTCTCCAACATCAGGGAACTTTCCGACTTTTTGCGCAAATCAGCAGAAGCCGGGGAGAGCTCCGGCACGGATGCCTTGCAGGTCGAACTGGAATCGCGGCAGGTCGAAATTGAAAAACTTCAACTCGCCGCTGATGAGGCCGTGCTTTCCAGCGAATTCCGCCTCTTGCTTGGCGTTGCACCCGGCGAATCGCCGACAGTCGGTGGCGAACTTGCGACGCCCACCCTGCCTCCGCCGAAGCCGGACCCAAGCCAACGCCCTGATATTCTCGCCGCTCAATCACGCGCCGAAGCCGGGCGTTTCATGGTGAGGGAACAGCAGGCGCGCCGACTGGAAGACGTTGGAGCCGGCCTGTCTTACAGCCAAGAGCGCTCCATCGATGACCCCAATCCCATGGAAACGGACCGGATCATCGGCTTCAGGGTCACGCTCCCGCTCCCGCTTTGGAACCACAATTCGGGCCGTATTCACGAAGCCGCCGCCGCCGCCGCCCGTGCAGAAAAAGAGTTGGAGGCCGTCCGGTTTGCCGCCACGGAGGAAGTCACGGCGGCCAAGCATGCGATGGAAGCTTACGCGAACATCATCGCAGAGCTGGACTCCCGCGTATTGCCGCAGGCCAAACAACTCGAGGAACAACTTCGAGCCAGCTACTCCGCGGGCCAGACGCCGCTGCTCGACGCACTCCGAGGCCGCGCCCGATGGCTCGACCTCCAGAGGCAACGGCTCGACGCCCTCCGGGACTTCCATCTCGCCCGCATCCGGTATTCCTCGGCAACCCATCAACAACCGACTTCCACGCGATGAACCTTTTTAATTTTGCACCACTGCTCGCTGCGGTGGCTTTCGCAAGTCTCACACCTGCTCTGCAGGCGGCAGTCTCGCCCGAAAAGGCGGCCGCAACTGTGATTCTCAATGAAACCGGGGTTCAAAACCTCAAAATCCAGACAGTCGAAGCGGAGGAGACCGACTTTGAGGAAACCGTCTTTGCTCTTGGCCGCATCCAAGCCATTCCAGAGAAACGCGCCGTTGTGGCGAGCCGCGTCGCTGGCCGGATCATGGAGATAAACACCACCCTCGGAACCCTGGTCGAAGCCGGAGCTGACGTGGCCCGCTTGGAGAGCCGCCAGCCAGGAAACCCTCCGCCCTCCCTCTGGCTGAAAGCCCCCACAAGCGGGCTTGTCACCTCCAGCGAAGCCCGTATCGGCGAACCGGTAGACCCCGACAAAGCCATTCTGGAAATCACAGATCTCTCGGAGGTATACGCCGTTGCACGACTTCCCGAGCACCTGGCGGGGAAAATCAAGGTGGGGGCGTCTGCCCACATCCACGTCTCCGCCCTTCCCGAGGAAACATTCGAGGGCACCCTTCTCCGCTTCGGGACCGCCGCAGACAGCGCCAGCGGCACCATTGACGCGGTCTTCTCTCTGCCGAATCCAAACCTCCTGCTCCGCCCCAATCTCCGCGCGGAGTTTTCCATTGTCATAAGCAAACGCGAGGCCGTCATGAGCATTCCAAAATCTGCCCTACAGGGCGATGCGCTCAATCGGTTTGTTTATGTCAAAGACTACGATCTTCCCCATGCATTTGTGAAATCCCCAGTCCAGATCGGAGCCAGCAACGACCGTTTTGCCGAGGTCCTTGGCGGACTCATCGTTGGAGATGAAGTTGTCACTAACGGCGCTTATTCTCTGGCGTTCGCCGGCAAAGGAAGCATTTCCCTCAAAGAAGCGCTCGATGCCGCCCACGGTCACGAACACAACGAGGACGGCAGTGAGGTTTCCTCGGCGCAGAAAAAATCCGCGCCCAACGGCAGCGCGGCTGGACTCGCGCAAACTTCCGAGCCGCTTTCCCTGCTGACTCGCTTTTCACTCGCATCCAACGGCCTGCTGCTGTTGCTGCTGCTGATAGCCGCGACGCGTCACAATGCCTCCCCATCGGCCGCGGACAACAAGCCCTAATCCATGCTCAACAAGCTGATTCACTCGGCGCTTCAGAACAGGGCGGTCGTCCTGGCACTGGCGCTTTTGCTCATGGGGCTCGGAGTGGTGACCACCCTGAGGCTGCCCGTGGAAGTCCTCCCGGACCTCACCAAGCCCACGGTGATCATCCTCACCGAGTCGCCGGGACTCGCGCCCGAAGAGGTTGAAGTGAACATCACCACCCCCATCGAACGCGCCTTGCTGGGGGTTGCCGGGCTCTCCCGGGTGCGCTCCAACTCCGATGTTTCGCTCTCACTCGTTTACGCCGAATTCTCGTGGAACACCGACATCTATAAGGCGCGGCAGTTGGTGCAGGAACGGCTGGCCGGTATCCGCGGATCGCTGCCCAACGGAACGGAACCTTTTCTAACACCGACGGCCTCCCTCATGGGAGAAATCCTGCTTATCGGCGTAAGCAGCAGGGACGACAAAACCCTCCCGCGAGATGTACGCTCCATCGCGGACTGGACGATCCGCCCGCGCCTGCAGAGCATCGCCGGCATTGCCGAAGTGCTGAACATGGGGGGCGGCATCAAGCAAATCCAAATCCAGCCGGAACCCCACCGGATGGCGGCGCATCACATCACATTTGAGGAGCTTGAAACAGCGGCCAAAGAGGCTGCCGCCAATTCCACAGGCGGATTCATCAACACAGGTCCGCGCGAAATCATGGTGCGCAATCTCGGCATGACTGTGGTCATCGAAGACATCGCGGGCACCGTGGTCAAAGTCGTAGGGGACCGGCCGATCACTATTTCCGATGTCGCCCGCGTAGAGTGGGGTGTGGAGCCAATGCGCGGCGATGGCAGCGTGAATGGAAAACGGGGCGTCGTGATGAGCCTCACCAAGGCTCCCGGCTTCGATACAGTATCGCTGACCGCCGAGGTTGAAAAAGCGCTCGGCGAGTTGCAGAAAACGCTTCCCGAGGGGGTCGAAGCAATCGTCCTGTTCCGTCAGGCTGACTTTATTGAACACGCAATCGGAAACCTTAAGGAAGCCATCCGCGATGGCGCGATCATGGTGACCATTGTCATCTTTTTGTTTCTGCTGAACTTGCGGACCACCTTCATCACCCTAATGGCAATGCCCCTGTCGTTTGCCATCACGATGCTCACTTTTGAGGGGTTTGGCATTTCAGTAAACTCCATGACTCTTGGTGGCCTTGCCGTCGCCATTGGGATGGTGGTGGACGATGCCATTGTGGACGTCGAAAATGTGTTCCGCCGCTTGATGGAAAACGCGGCGCTCAAGAACCCCGTTTCCCGGATTGAAGTGATCGCAAGGGCTTCCGGAGAGGTGCGCAACTCCATTCTCTACGCCACGCTGCTAATCATCCTCGTGTTTTTGCCGCTCCTTGGTCTTTCGGGCGTGGAAGGCCGCCTCTTTTCGCCCATCGCGATTGCCACCATCGTTTCAATGGTCGCCTCTTTCATCGTCTCACTAACGACGATCCCGGTGCTGTGCTCTTTTCTTCTGAAGCCGAAATTTGGCCACGCGCATCGCGACAGCCCGCTCACCCGCAGCATCAAGGCACTCCTCGAACACACGTTGCTGCGTTTCGGGCTGAGTCAGCCCTATCTGCTTCTTGGTTTTGTGGGGATGCTCGTGGTGGCCGCGTTTTTACTCTACCCGCAAATGGGCAAAGATTTTCTTCCTCCATTCAAGGAGGAGACCGCGCTGGTTTCCATGACCGCGGCCCCAGGCACTTCCCTGGAAGAAACAAACAACATCGCCGATGTTATCGAACAACAGCTCCTAAGTATCCCTGAGGTGCACAAGGTGGGGCGTCGCCTTGGCCGCGCCGAACGCGGCGATCATGTCGTTCCAGTCAGCACCGCCGAGTTCGATGTCGACTTCCGTCCGACAGGTGCAAGCAAAGAAGTGCAGCGCGACCGCAAGGAAATCCTCTCGGATGTGCGCAAAAAAGTGCAGAGTGTGCCGGGCACTTTCAGCGTGGTGATGGGGCCGCTTGCCGACCGGATCGGCCATATGTTAAGCGGGGTTTCAGCTCCCGTCGCAATCAAGATATTTGGTTCCGACCTCGACCGACTTCGCCAAATCGGGATTCAAGTACAAACCCTTGCAAAGGGCATTCCCGGCTTTGAAGACTGCAAGCTCGACCAACAATCCGTCATTCCTCAGCTGAGGATCGAAATAGACCGTGAAAGGGCCGCCGCCTACGGGATCACGCCCGGCAGACTCAACGCAACGCTCTCCACCTTGCTGGGCGGTGCTAAAGTAGCGTCGCTTCGGGATGGCCCGCGAGAGATTGACCTCACACTCCGGCTCCCCCTGGAATGGAGGGAGTCCCCCGAAAAACTGGGCGATATTCCGATCGAAGTCCGGGGTAACGAGGGCGCGGTCCAGCGCGTGCCACTCTCCTTGATCGCCAACGTGCGCGAGGCCAAGGGGCCGAATGTGATCTTCCGAGAAAACGCACAGCGCCGTTTTGCCCTTGCGATCAAACCCAGCGTTCGCGACGTGGGGACACTCGTCGAGGAGCTCCAACGCCGCGTGGCGGAGCAAGTGAAGCTGCCAGAAGGAACCTTCATTTCCTATGAGGGCGAGTTTCGGGCACAGGCGGAGGCCTCACGGCGGATCGCACTCCTAAGCGCGGCCGTCTTAATTCTGATCGCTTTTCTTTTGTATACCTATTTTGACTCGGCGTTTTTCGCCGTTCAGGTCTTGTGCGACATCCCGCTCGCGATGGTGGGAGGCTTGGTCTTCACCTATTTCAAATTGAACAACGTCAGCATCGCGACGCTCGTTGGATTCATCGCCGTTGCCGGCGTGGCGGCCCGCAACAGCATCATGCTGATCTCCCACTACCTCCATTTGATGCGCGTCGAGGGAGAGCCCTTTTCCAAGGCGATGATCATCCGAGGAACCAAGGAGCGCCTGATCCCTGTTCTCATGACCGCGCTGGCGGCCGGCATCGGACTGATCCCTCTCATGCTTGCCGGCGACCAGCCTGGAAAAGAGATTTTGCATCCCGTCGCAGTGGTGATTGTCGGCGGTCTTGTGACTTCCACCCTCCTCGGGTTGGGCGTGACGCCGACCATTTTCTACACCTTCGGCCGGAAGGCGGCCCACCGCTCCATCGGACATTTTCCAACGACTTCGCTTCATTCAGTACAACCCCAACACCAACACCAAACAAACCTCCTATGAAACAAAACCTCCTCACCATACTCGGCATTCTGACGCTTGGCGCTTCCGCTTTGGCACACGGCGATGTCGAACTGGGACCGCACGGCGGCCGAATCCTGGAATTCTCCAAGAATGAATCCATGCACGGCGAAGTGATTTTAAAAGCTAACGAGTTTCACATTGCACTGCTCGACAAGGACATGAAGGCCGTTGTTCTAGCCGGCCAAGAACTGACAGCAACCAGCGGGGATCGGACCAAGCCTGAAAAACTTGCGGTGGAAAAAAAGGAGAACGTTTTTGTGGTTCCCGTCGTCAAAGCCGGAGAGTGGGTGATTTTCCAGTTCAGGGAGAACGCAAAGGCCAAACCCGTCACCGCTCGGCTTCAATACGACATCACCGTCTGCGGCGGATGCAAGGGACCGGAGTGGCTCTGCAAATGCGCCGCGAAAGAAGGCAAGGGTGGGAAATAACTTTCACTAAAAAAAGCAATACAGCCCTCCACTCCATCAACCCGAAGAACCCAGGACCTCATGAAAAAAGCACTCCTCCTCGCAATGGCAGCATTCGTCGCGCTGAGTTTTGGCGCCTGCCAGACAAGCAAGACGGCATCCGGCAGCGCCAATTCAGAAGACCAAAGCGATTGTTGCAAGTCTGACGCCCAGCCGGTCAAAAAGCTCCGGTTCAGATGACGCCTTCCTCGAGGGAATCCAAGCCGCCGCAGCCGCTGCAGGTGGCTTGGACCCTCGCTTGGAAACTCATGCCGGCTTCAAAGCCTGGCGCTTTTTCTATTTAGCGGACTCTGGATTGGACAAGGCCGGGCCAGATCCACCGGAATGGGCAATCCCCTCATCGTCCGAAGCACAACACCCAACTACTTCTCCGAAAGCGAGGATGGCGCTGTCTCTTTTAGCTGCCTTTGATTGAAGAGGCGGATAAATGGAGCAACCGGAAGCAGCAGTGCCTTTAAGACAAGTCCAACTCCGAAATAAACCGCCCGCATCGGAAGCCGTGCGACCCTCAAAACCGGTGCAAGCAAGCGCTGCAGGCGAGGTTTTTCCGCGTAAAACAAGGTGAGGGAGAGGATAATGGTGATTCCAATAAACTTCTCAAAAGCACTGACATGCACAGGGCCCGGCAGGATTTGCAGGCCGCTTTTAGGATCGCTCAGGAGTTCGAAGCACAGGATGAAGCCCACATAGCCGATCAGCAAAAAGGCGACGTGCTCCAGAATTGGAAACCGTTCTATGAGTTTGATGCAGGCGCCCGCCACAAACCGCAGCGCCAGAATGCCGATGAAGACCCCGCTGCAAACCACCCAAAGCTCAGGGCTCATCGCCACCGCCGCCACCACATTGTCGACGCTCAGGCTGAGGTCCATGACCTCGATGGCCACAATCGTAGCGAACAGGCCGCGGGCCGCAATATCCCCCACGCCCGGGTTGGTGCCAGTCTCCTCCGCGGAATCGCTCTCCGCAAAATGCTTACACATGAGGTAGATCAAATAGACGGCGCCGCCGATTTTGAGCCACGGATTCTCGATAATCCACGCAGCCAGTCCCATGCAAATCCCCCGGAACAAGTAGGCGCCGAAAATACCCAAACGCAGCGCGATTTCCTGCTGCGGCTTGGGCAGGTGCCTCGCCATCGCCGCGATTGCAAGCGCGTTATCCACACTCAGGAGCCCCTCGATGAGGATGAGTGAAACAATGACGGGAAGGGCTCCCACAATCTCCGCAAGCGTCGGCAGCGCAATTAATGATGCGATCATTCAGACATTGTACAGCGACCAGCAACAAAAGAAAACCTTGCTAAGAATAGCGGACATCAGGCCGGTTTATTTTTTTGCATGATGTCCACCGAAAGACGGCAGGTTTTCCGACGCTATCTGCTCGGGATATTTCAGCAAATCACGCTAAGTATATTTTTGCGTTGATATAATACATTGGCCCTAATGAAATCGTGTCCCGCCACAGGCAACCAACCCTTTGGCTGAACTGGAAAAATAAATTATGTTAATCTTACTGGCAGCAGCAGCAGCAGGCCCGGATGCTGTAAACGCGATTGTGGAACACGCCCCCGCCGCCATTGAAAGCGCCGCCACTGTGGCCCGAATCTCCACAGCCGCCGGTCTGGCCGCCATCGCCATGTCCTCGGTCGTAGTCGGCACCTGGCTTGGTCTCACCTTTAAGGCGAGTGATAAAACCGTGGCCAACATTCTTGCATTCGGCTCCGGAGCCTTGGTCAACGCTCTTGCCGTGGACCTTGCCTTTGGAACCACCCAACACCTGGTCAATTCGGGCATCCCAAATTTGCGGGCTTGGGCGATTGTCGCGGGAGGCTTTATTGCCGGCGGTCTGATCTACTATTATAGCAACATTCTGGTCGACAAATTCGGAGGGGCCGCGCGCCACAAAACCAACGCCCGGCGGCACGCCCTGGCGATGAAACGTCAGGGCGCGGGAGAACTCTTGGAACGGTTGTCCAAAAACGCGGTCATCCGTATGCTTCCCGCCTCGGAAATCGACCACATCCTACCCTACGTTCGGGCCTTCAAGTTCGAGTCAGGTCAGGAGGTGTTCCGCCAAGGACAGGAGCCCGATGCGCTCTACATTATTGACGAAGGAAAACTAGGGGTTTTTGTCAATAGCGGCCACGAGGCAGGCGTCGGCACCCGGATGTCGGAAATCAACGCGGGCGATATCGTGGGAGAAATGGCGCTGGTATCGCACATCGTCCGCCCCGAGACGGTGATTGCTGAAACAACCGTTTCTGGAATGCGGATCGACAAGGACGACTTTGAGCACTTGATGCAGGACTCGCCCCTGCTTCGGGATGCTATCCTGAAGATCGCGGAGCACCACACGCTGGAAAGCATCCAAAAACAGGCCGGCGTTCTGGATAGCGAAGCCTGGGAGGAAATGGCGACCGCCAGCATGAAACGCCTCCACGCCGGCGAAGTCCATCAGGCTCTTGCGGAGCACGAAGGAGGCAACCCTCTGGCCATCTGGATCGGCAACATTCTGGATGCGATTCCGGGCTCTCTTGTCATCGGCGCGACGTTTGCCGGCATCTCAACATTTAACCCCACCCTTCTGGTAGCCATCTTCCTGGCAAACCTTCCCGAGGCCATGGCCAGCGCAAACACAATGCGCCATGCCGGATATTCCAACGCGAAAATCTACGGCCTCTGGGGCTCCCTCGTGGTGATTGCCGCGATCTGCGGTGCGCTTGGAAACGCCTTTTTACCAAGCGCCCCAGTGGAGGTACTTGCCCTTTGTGAGGCCGTCTCCGGTGGCGCAATTTTGGCCCTAGTCGCGCAGGTCATGTTCCCTCACGCCTATGAAGAGGGCGGCGATGTGGTGGGATTGACAACCATCGGTGGCTTCGCCGTGGCGTTCCTCCTGACCGCTTTAGAAATCGCACACGTCGCGCACGTCCCACACTAACCATTCCGCTCAAACCGCTCTCCCAACGGCAAGCCCTTTGCGAGAGCGGCACCCTCCAACCCCTTTCCCATGGTTGTCACCCTCTCCGCCTCTCTCCACGTCCGCGACGGTCGCAGCACCGAACTGCAAGGCCTGACCGCCCAGCTCTGGGATGAAGATCCTCTGTCCGACGATTTTCTCGCCGGGGCGCCCATTGCCGGAAGCCACCCCGATTTTTCAACGGAGTTCACTTTTAACGTGAAAAAGGCGTCTTCACTGAGCGGGCCCTTTGAGGACCACCCAGATCTCTACGTCCTGGTCGAAGACGCCGGAGGCCGGGAGATTTTCCGCTCCAAAGTGCACAAAAACGTCTACTGCGGCATTCCCCAAGCTCCAAACTCGGGTCCCACGATATCGATCACTCTGGCCTTTATCCAAGCTTAGACCAAAGCCGCTGAGCGGCAGAAAAAGAAGGCCCACAGTCCTACAAAGCCGAGGCAAACCCCTGAATCCCGCCCGGAAAGTCTGGGTTTGTGGACAGGCTAATTTCCCTGCAAGCTACCCGGACATGTCCT
Organism: Chthoniobacteraceae bacterium; assembly: GCA_947479475.1. Classification (GTDB taxonomy): domain Bacteria; phylum Verrucomicrobiota; class Verrucomicrobiia; order Chthoniobacterales; family Chthoniobacteraceae; genus Chth-196. The sequence continues at coordinate 10,911 of CANJZW010000084.1, read as the reverse complement.
TTCGAATCGGCGTTATTGGTACGGGCCACATTGGCCGTTTGCATGCCCGCATCCTGAGTGAGGTCGCTCCAGGTGAGTTCACCTGTGTCTACGACACCAACCTAGAGGCGGCCAAGGAAGTGGCGCGTGCGCACGGGGTGCGTGCGACGGCGTCGATGGAGGACTTCATCGAATCGGTGGACGCCGCGACGGTCGCCACCCCGACGCCCTTTCACTTTACCATTGGCAAGCGCCTGCTGGAAGCGGGCCGCCATGTTCTCATTGAAAAGCCTATCACGGAAACCACCGCAGACGCCCGCGTCTTGGTTGAACTGGCAAGGGAACGCCGCCTGGCCCTGCAGGTTGGCCATGTGGAGCGCTTCAACCCAGTCCTTTCAGCCCTTGAAACGCGCCTGCATCACCCCCGCTTTATTGAAAGCCACAGGCTTTCCCCCTATCCCAACCGCAGCACCGAGATCGGGGTGGTTCTGGATCTCATGATCCACGATCTGGAGATTATTCTCCACCTAGTCCGCTCGCCGCTGCTCTCTGTGGACGCCGTTGGGGTCCCCGTACTCAGTGCCAGCGAGGATATCGCCAACGCCAGGCTCCACTTTGAAAACGGGTGCATTGCCAACCTCACCGTTTCACGGGTCAGCCCCGAGCGGATGCGCAAGATTCGCGTCTTTCAGGAAGACTGCTATCTGTCTCTGGACTATATGCGCCAGGAGGGTTTTGTGTACCGTATGGCCGAGGAGCACCGCAAAGAAAGTTCCCTGCTCACCAAACTGTTTGCCTCCGGCGACACGACCATTGTCAGCGAATTCGCGGGCCGCAAAATCTTGAGAGAACCCGTACCGATTGAAAAAGGCGAACCGTTGAAGCGCGAACTGGCCGACTTCATCCGCTGCGCCAAAGCGGGCGCGGAGCCCAAAGTGAGCGGGCGCGAGGGCACCGCCGCCTTGGAGCTGGCCTTGGATATCACGCGGCGCATTCAAGCGCACCGCGATGCGCACCCCTCAACCCCGCCTTCCCTTTGAGCGCGTCGGCGGGTCCACCATCACTCTACGTCGTTGCCGGGGAGGCCAGCGGGGACGCTCGCGGAGCGGAACTGCTGCACGCCTTGCTCCCTCAGCTTCCTGGATTGCGCATCCTAGGGGCGGGCGGCCCGAAAATGGAGGCCCTTGCAAACGGCCCTTTTCTGGAATGGAGCGGGGAGGCCGTGGTCGGGCTCTGGGACGTTCTCAAAAAGTACGGGTATTTCCGCGCCCAAATGGACCGGATGCTGGCTGAAATTGAAGACTCTCGGCCCGATGTGCTTCTGCTGATTGATTATCCGGGGTTCAACCTGAGGCTGGCCAAGGCGGCCAAAGAGCGCCTTCCCAATCTTAAAACCATCTTCTACATCAGCCCCCAAGTTTGGGCGTGGAACAGGGGCCGCATTCCAAAAATGGCCCGCTACCTGGATTTGATGCTTTGCATCTTCCCTTTTGAAAAAGCCCTTTATGAGGCCTCCGGGCTGAAGACGGAATTCGTGGGTCACCCCATGCTCGACACCCTCGCCCCCCTCAAAACCAATGCTCCAAGAAGTGAACACTTGGTGGGCCTGTTTCCGGGCAGCAGAGACAGAGAAGTGCGCCGCCTCTTTCCCGTCATGCTGGAAGCCGCGCGCCTGCTCAGCGCGCGCGTCCCGGGGCTGCGCTTTGAGGCCCCGGCCGCGAACACCCGGGTCGCCGCCTGGATGCTGGAGCACATGAAGAACAGCCATTTCGACCCCGCTTTTTGCCGGATAGGCATGGACCGTTTTTACCCCCTGGCCCAGGAAGCCGCCGTGGGAATGGTCTGCTCTGGAACGGCAACCCTGGAAGCCGCCTACTTCGGGCTTCCCATGCTTATCACTTACAAGGTCGCGGCTCTGACTTGGCTGGCGGGGCGACTCCTTGTACGGATCCCCTTCCTTGGAATGCCAAACGTCCTAGCCGGAGAACAAATCGTCCCAGAATTGCTCCAAGGAGCCGCCTCGCCTCAAAAACTGGCGTCGACCCTGCAGCAGCTTCTGGCGAACCCTGAAGCGCGCCGCGCCCAACAAGAGCGCTTTGCCAAGGTGATCAGCGGACTCGGCAACCCGGGCGCCGGAGTGCGGGCGGCAGCCGAGGTGGCGACCGTCCTCGCAAATTGCCACGCGAGCTGAAACCGCGAGGAGGCTTCGGAAGCGCCGGGGTATTCCGCCGCCTTTTTCCGGCGGGTTGCGTTCCTGACCCAAGGCGTGTCACTCTGCCCCGCCTTGAAAACGCTTCGTTCCCTCTCCTCCGCCAGACTCGCCTTTTGCGAGGCGCCTCGCCCCCTCGTGCTGGTGCCAACCATGGGTGCCCTCCACGCAGGGCACACCTCCCTTTTTGACGAGGCTCGGAGGATTGCCGGCCCCCAGGGAACGGTAGCGGCCACCATTTTTGTCAACCCCACCCAGTTTGGCCCCAAGGAAGACCTGGCTCAATACCCCCGCCCCTTTGCTGCGGACGCGGCTCTTTGCCAAAAACACGGAGTGGACCTGCTCTTTGCACCGGAACCCAGCGAAGTTTATCCAGAAGATTTCTCCACCTGGGTCAACGAGGAATCCGTCAGCCTTGGTCTTTGCGGCGGCACGCGGCCCGGGCATTTCCGGGGCGTCTGCACCGTCGTGCTTAAGCTGTTCATGATCTGCCAACCGACTCACGCCGTGTTTGGCAAAAAAGACTTCCAGCAATGTGCCGTCATCGCCCGGATGGTGCGCGACTTAAATATTCCAGTGCAGCTGACCTTTGCCGAAACCGTCCGCGAACAAGACGGTTTGGCTCTCTCTTCACGAAACGCTTATCTGAGCACCGAGGAAAGGCGCCAGGCGCCCCTCTTGCACAGGGCTCTCGCTCTCGCCCAGTCGGCGGCCGCCTCTGGGGAGCGGGATGCGCCCCCCCTCCTGCGCGCGTTGGAGGACGCCGTACGCGCCTGCGCGCATGCGAGGCTCGACTACGCCTGTATCGTCGACGGAAGCAGCCTGAAACCGGTGGAGATCCTCACCCCGGGAAGCGTGGCGGCTCTGGCCGTGTTTTTTGGAAAAACCCGTCTCATCGACAACATCCGTTTGCTGTAGTCCGGAATGTCCTCCCCATCCAATCGCTTAGTCGACGGCGGTTAAAAGCCCCCGCCGGAGACCCGCCACTCCTCGATCAATCCCGGGGGGATATCCTCCAGAAAAGGCGAAATCCGCTGCACGGCATCGCCCCCGCCGGGATTGCGCTTGATGAAGGGCCAGCAGAGGTACAACTCGTCCTCGGCACGCGTCACGGCGACGTAAAACAGGCGGCGCTCCTCCTCCAAGGAATCGAGATTCGCCATAGAGCGTTGCGAGGGAAACATGCCCTCGGTAAGCCAAATCACAAAAACCACCTTCCATTCCAACCCTTTGGCCTGATGCACGGAAGAAAGCACGACGCTCTCGTCGCTGGAGTCCCTCGCCTTTACCGCCGGTTCGACCGACCCCATCAGGGCGAGTTGATCCAAAAACTCCTCCGCATCGGGGTACTGCGAGGCGAAAGAAGCCAGCGTATTGAGATCCTCCCGGCGCGTGTCGTAATCGGGAAACTTGGTGCGCGCGAAGTCATCATAGACCGCCTCACGCACCGACTGGAGCATCTGCAGGGGCGGCTGGGGGATTCCTCCCGGCGCAATTTCCTCGAGGGTGTGCCCCAACTGTTTCCACGCAGCGGCAGAACGGGCCGGAACCTTCTGGTCGGAAAATGCCTGGGCGAAAGAAAAGCCGGTTCCGCCCGCGAGACGGGTCTCCATCAACTGCCGTCCGAGCGGGGCTACGGCCCGCCAAAGCCCGTCGGCCGAGCGATCCCCGATGCCCGGAAGCAGGCGCACCATTCTCTTAAACGCGACCTCATCCTGGGGGTTCACAACAAACTTCAGGAAGGCCCCGACGTCTTTCACGTGCGCCTGTTCGAAAAAACGCAGGCCGCTCGTGATCTGGAAAGGAATCGCGTGCCGCGTCATTTCCATTTGCAGCTCCATGGAGTGATAGTGGGCTCGGTAGAGGACCGCCATATCCGTCCACGGCATGCCGGCCTCGTTGAGCTCAAGCATCCTTGAGACCACAAACTTGGCTTGGTGCCCGCCAGTTTGGAGGGGGATCAGCCGTGGCAACTCGCCTCCTTTGCGCGAAGACACCAACTCTTTTCGCAAGGGAGTCTGCATCCCCTCAATCGCAGAATTTGCCACCTCGAGAATTTCGGGCGTGCTGCGGTAATTAGTTTCAACCTTGTAGATTTGGGCGCCGGGATAACGCTTTCCAAAACTGAGAATATTTCTGTAATCCGCGCCGCGCCACGAATAAATGGCCTGGGCATCATCGCCAACGGCCATCAAATTCCGGTGCCTGGCGGAGAGCAGGTCGATGAATTTCGACTGCAATGGATTGGTGTCCTGGTACTCGTCCACGAGCACAAATTGGAACCGCCGTTGGTAAATCTCGGCGATCCCAGCGTGGGTTTCCAGCAGGCGTACGGTGAGGGAAAGGAGGTCGTCAAAATCCAGCGCGTTGGCGTCGTGTTTTCGTTTGGCGTAGCGACCGCCTGCCTCGTGAATGAGCTCCGCCCATTCCTCAAGATGCGGAAACCGCTCCGGCACAACCTCCGCCACGGAGCGGCCCACGTTGACCGCATAACTGATCACTTCGCCAACGACAGAGGGTTTCACAGGCAACTCCGAAACCTTGCCTCCCCGCATGTCCAGAAGAGCGCCCTGCAGCAGTTCATCGGCATCCTCCCGATCCATGACCGTGAAGCCCGACTCGAACCCGGCCTCCCGCACGTGCCTGCGCAAAATCCGATTGCCGATGGAGTGAAAAGTCCCGCCCCAGAGCTCGGTCAGGTCGTGGGGGACGAGCGCTGCCACGCGCTCCAACATTTCGCGCGAAGCCTTGTTCGTGAAGGTGAGCAGAAGAATATGTTCAGCCGGAACGGCGTTCTCCAGCAAGTAGGCAACCCGGTAGGTGAGCGTCCGGGTTTTCCCTGAGCCCGCACCGGCGAGCACCAAGGCGGGGCCCGGCGCGCAGGTCACAGCCGCCAACTGCTGGGCGTTAAGTTCGCGCGCAAAGTCAATACGCGGCAACGGCGCTACCGAAGGCCGAATGACATATTCACGCGCCATGAAGAGAAGTGGGAAAAAGCATCAAAGGGTCAGGAAGCGGGAGTGGGTCGAAACGCGAGGTTCCAAAACGCCTTAGTTGGGCGAAATGCGCCGCAATTTCAGCTCCCGGAAAGCCGCCGTTGTGCGGAACGTGGATATCCCGAGGGGAACGGAAAGATCGATTTCGCCGGTGCGCAAATCCAGTTCCTTACCCCGGGTGTCCAGATCCACCACCCGCTCATCATCGATCCAAGCTTGGAGGTGCGAGGGCTCCACTCGGACCCTGATTTTATACCATCGGTTGTCCTTAAAATGGCGGATCGTGCTCGTTTCATTTTGGGAGGCATCCTGCTTGTTAATGCTGGAAATCCCCACCGTTGAGCCCCCCCAACCGCCCACGACAAAGGTCACAAAGCGCTCATTCACGGGAAATGTAACGGCGCAAAAGAAGTCCAGTCCGGTGCGGCGCTGCGCTTCAAGCTCAACCTCGTAGTTCATTTTGGGGAAGCCTCGAGTCCAGTTGAATCCGCTCAACTCCTCGCCCTGGTCGACAATCAAGACGCTGTCCTCGACGCGGACTTCCCCGCCCCCGCCAAACTCCGTGCGCTTCCATCCACCCAGCGATTTTCCGTCAAAAACGCTTTCCCAGCGGGCCACAGAAGGGGGCTCGCCCTGCGCCGAGGCGGAGGAAGGACTCCCAAGAAAAGCCGAACAAAGACAAAATAGGGGCAACAAACGCCAAAGGGTGGAAACTCGCACCCCCTTTCCATTCACTCCCGCGCGCCTTTGCGCCAGCTAAAACCACACTGGGATTCAAATTCTAGGTCCGCCGGCTGAGCTGGCGGACCGCCTCATACAAAACAATCCCCACCGAAGTGGCCAAGTTTAGGCTGCGCGTTTGTGCTGCCATCGGAATGGTTGCGCAACTTGAGACGTTGGCCTCCAGAAGCGGCGCTGGCAGACCTCGCGTTTCGCGCCCAAACACCAAATAGTCGCCCTCTTCAAACTCGACGTCCCAGTAAGCCCGGTCCGTTTTCGTCGTTAAAAACCAACACCGTGCCCCTCCAGGCTGGCCGGCGATGAAAGCCGTCCAGTCTCTCCAACGCTTCACCTGCACGTGTTGCCAATAATCCAGCCCCGCTCTTTTGAGCAATTTATCGTCCAGAGAAAAGCCCAGCGGTTCGATCAAGTGCAGGACGGAACCCGTCCCAAGGCACAGGCGACCGATGGTTCCGGTATTGGGCGGAATCTCGGGCTCCAGAAGAACGACGTTTAGCATAGGACCAAACTGCCAGAGAAAGGTGCGCCTGACCAATACAGAGCAGGTTCTGGCGTATTTCTTGCTCATCAATCTCTGTGTTTTCGAGGCATCTCACCGCTCAGCGCCGCCAACTTTTGCAAAGCCTCCTCATCGGGGCCGGCGCCAGCATCCTCACCCTGCTCGCATCGGAGGTGGGCATCCTGCCCCAACTTTCCTCCTCGGACCTGATGACGCGCCTGGGAATATTGCTACTCCTATCATTCGGAATGGCATGGGTTTGCGGCGTGGTCACCCCTCCATTCTGGCGCTTCGTTGTCCTTTTGGGCGCCCTGATCCAAATCCCCCTGGCAAACCACCTAGCGCACGCGTTTGAGGTCCCTTTCTCCGGATGGCCCCTTACCCTTTGCCTTCTGACCGCCGCGGGCATTCCAGAATGGATTCGGCACAGGGCCGCCAAATCGACAGAGCTCGAACTGGATCCTACTTTTTTTCAACCCGCCGCCTTCCGCCCGAGTCCCGCGGCCGTGGCGGAATCCGTCCGCGTGGCAGAGACGCTTCCGCCCCAGCGGGTGGCCTGCACCGTTCTGTTTTGTGAACTGGTCAACCACTCCACGCTGGCTGACACGCTGCCACCAGCGGCCTGCGCCGCCTTCCTCAACCGCCTTCTATTCCTGTACGAAGAAACGGCAACCGCACACGGCGGGCGCACCGACCGTTCAGACAGCGCGGGTTTCCGCTCTGCATTCTGCACGACCTATGGCATCGAGGAACATCCAGAGGCCGCCCTCCACTCTGCGCTCGCCATCCGGGGGCGCGTCCAAACGCTCAGTCAGGAGTGCGCGATCAAATTTGGCCAGGAACTCGACGTCCGCATCGGCGTTAGTACAGGGGAAGTGCTTCTCGCGCCTTTTGGCCCGGACCAGAAACAAACCTCCGGCATCGCCGGCGAAACCGCCGAGTGGGCTCAACGTTTGGCAGGAGCCAACATGATTTACGGCTCCCGAATTCTCATCAGCGCCCGGACCGGACTTCTGGGGGGGCACTCTGTGGAACGCCGGCCAATCGACCTTCTGCAACGCCACCTCCCGCCGCATCCCCCGGAGGATGTTTTTGAGGTTCTCGCCCTGCAACAAACCTTGGATTCCGAAGCACTGCTCCGACTCCGCCTCTATCGCGAGGGTGTCACGCTGTTCCGGGCACGCAAATGGGCACAGGCCCGCACCAAACTGCGCGAAGCAAGACCCCTCAACGTCGCGGACGAAGCCATAGATCTCCTCCTTATGCGAATTGACGAACAGCAAACGCGCGCGGCGCACATCCCAACCGGCGCCTAGCCTCCTCTCGCTTGAAGCGCGCTGAATATCCAGTCCCTCTTCGTTCCCTCATTGAAGAGCTTAAACGCCTCCCTGGAATCGGCTCCCGCAGCGCTGAAAGAATCGCGCTCTGGATGGTTCAATCGCCCGACGCCCACCCCGAATCCTTAGGACGCTCCATCGACAGGGTCAAAACCGGTGTTCACCCCTGCAAACAATGCGGCTTTTTTTCGGAAGCCGAGCTTTGTCCGCTCTGTCTGGATCCCGCTCGTGATCCTCATATCCTTTGCGTCGTGGAGCAACCCACGGACATCCTCCCCTTGGAACGCTCCGGCGCGTTTCACGGACTCTACCACGCCTTGGGTGGAAAAATCTCCCCGCTGGATCACGTCGGCCCGGAGGCTCTGCGCATTCCCGCGCTGCTGCAAAGACTCAAAGAACACCCGCCCCAAGAAGTCATCCTCGCTCTGGGGGCGGACGTCGAAGGCGAAGCGACAGCCCACTACATCGCAGACCTACTCAGCGCCTATCCCCTCAAAATCTCCCGCCTCGCCCAAGGGCTCCCTGCCGGTGCAGGACTGGAATACGCAGACCAACTCACGCTAAGCCGCGCACTCACTGGGCGCACCAGCCTCGCTTCGACTTAGCAATCCTCTTCCCCAATCCATGTTTCGCACAACTTACCACCTTCCCGGAACAGCCCCAGCAACCCTTCGCCAGTCAGAGAATACCACAACGTCTTCCCCTCGTCTTCGCTACACCCGCTTCAACAAGGAACATCTCGAAGAAGAAAAGGTTTCGAGTGTTTCAGATATCCCCATGCACGTGACCGAGGGGTCCGTCCTCTGGGTGGAACTCGATGGCATTTCCAATATCGGCATGCTTCAGGAACTCGGAGACCGCTTCGGACTCCATCCGCTCGCGCTCGAGGACGTTCTCAACTTGGGACAACGCCCAAAGGTGGAGCCGTATGAAAACCATCTCTTCATCGTTTCCCAAATGATTTCAGACGAGGACAACGGTGCCGTCTCCGGCGAACAGGTCTGTCTCTTTCTAGGCCCCGGCTTCCTCCTGAGCATTCAGGAAGACCCTTCTACAGACACCTTCCTTCCCGTGCACGAACGCCTGCGCACCGCTAGGGGCCTGATTCGAAAAATGGGAGCCGATTACCTGACCTACGCCCTCATGGACGCCGTAATCGACCACAAATTCCCGCTCCTCGAGAAACTAGGGGAATCGCTCGACCAACTCGACGACGAGGTGGTTAGCAAACCCTCCATCGAACACGTCCATCAACTCCACGACTGCAAACGCCTCCTATCCCACCTCAGGCGTTATGTCTGGCCAGAACGCGAAGTCATCAATGCCCTTCTCCATGACGAAAGCGGGCTTATCCGCCGGGAAACCAAAATCTACCTAAGGGACTGCTACGACCACACGGTTCAAATCATGGACTTGATCGAAAGCTACCGCGATGTGGCTACCGCAAACATGGACATGTACCTCTCCTCAGTGGGAATGCGCACGAATGAAATCATGCGTGTTTTAACGGTTGTTTCCTCCATTTTCATCCCGCTCACCTTCTTGGCAGGCGTTTGGGGCATGAATTTCCAAGGCGAAAAAGATGGCCAGTCATTTCCCTTCAACATGCCCGAACTTCACCACCCGCTCGGTTACCCCCTGTGCCTCGCCCTGATGCTAGCGATCGCCGTCGTTCAGGTGATTTATTTCAGGCGGAAAAAGTGGATCTAAGCCACTCGAAGGCAAAGTTTCGGGCCCAGTTTTGGAAACCAGACCTGAACCAACATCCAAATCACGGTGCCACTGTTTCCACATACCGAAACTGGCCGTCCTTTACGACGAGCATCACCGCAGATTTGTCCGCATTCCGCTCCTTATTGAGCGTGATCCTTCCAGTCACGGCTACAAAATCCTTTGTCGAGGCAATCGCCTCCCGCAACTTTGCACTCTCCGTGCCCCCTGCCCGTTTCATCGCATCGGCCAGAATCATCGCTGAATCATACCCCAACGCCGCCATCGCATCGGGCTCCGCATTAAACTTTGCGCGGTACTTCTTCAAAAACTCCTGAATCGCGGGGGCCGGATCTTCAATCGAAAAATGATTGGAAAAGAACGAGCCCTCGATGGCTTTGCCTCCGACCTCGACGAGCGAAGGAGAATCCCAACCGTCCCCTCCTAGAAGGGGCGAGGCGATCTGCAACTCGCGGGCCTGCAACGCGATCAATCCAGCCTCGGTGTAATACCCAGAAGCCAAAATGGCGTCCGGTTGCGCCCCTTTGATTGCCGTCAATTGCGCTTTGAAATCCTTGTCCCCGGAGGAGTAGCTCTGCTCGCTCACCACCTCTCCTCCATTGGCCGTTATATTCGCCTTAAAGAACTGCGAAAGACCAACACTGTAGTCCTGTTTCACATCAGTCAAAATCGCGACGCGTTTCCATCCTTTTGAAAGTGCAAACTTTGAAAGCACAGTCCCTTGAAACGGATCAATAAAACAGACCCTGAAAATCTGATCACCCACCTCCGTCACTTTGGGATTCGTTGATGCTGGGGAAATCATTGGAATCCCCGCCTGCTGGCAGATGGGTGCCGCTTCCAGCGAACGAGAGGAAGCCACTTCACCCAAGAGCGCGACGATCCGGTCCCTCGAAATCATCTTTCGCACTACGGTCGCGGCCTCACCTGGTCGGCTCTGATCGTCCTCAGTAACCAGCCTCAGCTTCCGCCCCAGCACTCCGCCCCCGGCGTTGATCTCATCAATCGCCATCTGCGTCCCCTTATGGGACGACTGCCCAAAACTTGCCGTCGCTCCAGTCAAGGAAGCAAACTCCCCCACCGGAATATCACCGCCAGCGCTTGTATCCGGAGCTTTTTTACACGAAGAAATCGCCAGCAAGGGAATTGCAATAAACAGAAAGTGGTGGGGTTTCATGGGGATGGGAAAAGTTTGAGGGTTAATCTCTCGCACAAACACGAGTGACTGCGACAAAAAAAGGCCGCCCCGCCTTGATTTTAGCCAAGGCGGGGCGGGGAAACTGGCGACGTCCTACTTTCGCGCAACCTATAGAAGCACTATCATCGGGGCTGCAGCGTTTCACTTCCGTGTTCGGAATGGGAACGGGTGGGACCACTGCGCTATTATCACCAGAGGACCGGGCGTTTAGGTTAAAAGTG
>CANJZW010000083.1 GCA_947479475.1 Chthoniobacteraceae bacterium | reverse complement strand
TTGGCGTTGAAGGTGCCGGGGATGGCGCTAGAGCCGGGGTTGTAGGCGAGGCCCAGAACGGCAAGGTTGCCGCTATCACTGTTGAGCGTGAGGGCGCCGCCGAGATTGTTTGCCGCCAAACGCAGGACGCCGCCGGGGTTGACCGTGACGGCTGCCGTGCCAAGGGGCTGTGTGGAGGTGCCGCCATTGAGAAGCGAAAGGATCCCCTGCTGTACGGTGACCTTGGAGCCGGTGTAGTTGGAGAAGCCGGCTAGGGCGAGTACGTTTGTGCTCCCGGCGGCGGACCAGAGCTGGAGGGAGCCGTTGCCGCTAAGGCCGCCAAAGACAGTCATGTTGTTGCTAAGAGAGATCGAGGAGGGCCCGCCCAAGGAGAGCGACCCCGCAAAAGAAAGAGCAGCATTATTCAGAATATTCAACACCATCGGAGTTCCATTGGGGTTGGATCCTGCGGCGTAGCCCGGGATCGTCAGATTGTTGTACATGGCAGTGTTGCCACCAATTTTGGAGTCCGTGTTGAGCGTAATATCGCTCTGGTACCACAGAGCGCCTGCCTGTGAGTAAAGGTTGGCTCCACTCAAAAAGATGGGGTTACCAGCCGCGTATGGGTTGGTGAGGCTGCCACCTGCTGCATACTGGCTGCCCAAGCGTAACCAGTTAGCGCCACTGAGCACTAGCGGACCTGTGAGCGCACCGCGGTTATCACCGGAAATGGTGACGTCACCCGCCCCGAACTTGGTCAGGCCGGAGGCGTAAATAGTCCCGCTCAGGGTGTAGGCGTTCGTGGAGCTGGGGGAGTACAGAATCAATTCGCTGGCGCCGGTGCTTCCAGCAATCAGAGGAGCAGATATACCGTCGCCTGCCGTGTTGCCGGCATAGATCAAGCCGCCGCTGGTGAGGGTGAGGGAGCCGCCGCTCAGAGTGCCCGTGGCGATGCGCAGGGCGTAGACGCTGGTGCCGGCGGCGAGCACCGTGGAGGTTCCCGTCAGATTGACGATGTCGTTTGCCGTGGGGATGAGGTTGGCCGTGGTCCCAAGGGTGCCCACGGAGTTGAGCGAGTATCCGATCTGGCCCTGGGCCTGGGTGGTGCCCGTGATGAGCAGAGGCTGGAAGCCGACGTCTCCCGAATACAGGCCGCCGTTGCCCGCGTTGTAGCCGACAAAAGTCTGGTTGGTGGAGTCAATGATCCAGGGAGCCAACATCCCGCCGAGGGTGACACCCGAGCCGTTGGAGGTGGTGCCGCCGCGTGTCAGGGAACCGAGACCTCCAGAGAGGACGATGCGTTCGTAGTTGGTGTAGGGGGTGTTGATGGGCACGCCGAGCATGTTGGCCGTCGAGTTCAGAAACAGGGTGCCCCGGTTGGTGCCGCTGGTGCGGGCGGGGACGTTGAGGGCGGCGACGTTGAGGGTGACGTTGGCGGGACCGGTCGTACTGCGCACCACGGCCAGGGTGCCCGGACCCGAACCGAGTTCGATATTGCCGATGTTCTCGACCGTCTGAAGGTTGGGCGCGCCCTTTAGACGGAAGGTGGCGCCATTGAGGGTGAGGGTGCCCGTATCGCTCATGCGCCCCTGAGCGCCCGAACCGGTGTAGGCGAAGGTACTGTTGTCGAGCTGGAGGGTCGCGCCGATGCGCAGGAGAAGCGAGTTCGGCGTCGAGGTGCCGTTGTAGAGGGAGCCGGCGGCGCCCTGCACGCTGACGGTCGCGCCGTTCATGATTTCAAGTGTGCCGCTGCCCAGCGGCGTGGAACCGGGGGCTCCGCCGACCTCGAGGTTCAGGGTGCTGCCCTGATTGACAATGGTTCCGGCGGAGTAGCTGTTGGAATTGCGGAGGGTGACGGTCCCGGCGGAGTTCCCGAAGTTGATGGCGCCATAGGAGAGGGTGCGCAGGGGCGAACCGATCATCAGGACGTTGAGCCCGCTGAAGGTGTTGTCGGCGCCCGAGAAGATGATCGGGTTGTTTGCCCCCACGCGGTAGGCGCCCGTGGCGCTTGCGGGCGACAGCAGGGAGGTGTCCCCGAGGGCTCCCTTTGCGCCGGGGAGGAGCGTGCCGATGAACTCGGGATTGGTGACCTGCACCCCGTAACTCCCGAGGTACTGGTCGCCGGTGGAGGACTGGTCGATGGTGCCGCTAAAGACGGGGGTGCCCAGCGAAAGCACGCCGCCCCAGGGCGATTTAAAGCTGTTTTTAATGAGCGCGGAGGGGGTGAAGCTGCTGTCGAGGGCAATGACAGCGTAGTCACCGAGCTTTGAAACAAGGTTGAGGACCGAAACGTTGCCAAGGCTCTCGTTGCCCGCCAACCTCAAGACCCCCGGACCGGCAACCTGCACAGGCCCACTCCCCAAGGGGGTGCCTGTGGTGCCGGTAACCTGCAAAACACCGGCCAGAATGTTGGTGCCGCCGGTGTAGTTGTTGGAGGTGCCGGAGACAATGACGGTCCCCGTGGCGTTGCCCCCGGACCGGTTCAGCGCGAAACCGAGACCGTTGTCCGTGATGAGGCCGGCCAACTCGAGCAACCCGCCGGGCGCGGCGGTGTTCACGTTCAAGAGGGCGGCGTTGCCCAGGAGGTTGGTCGTTCCCGCCACCTTGAGCCGGTAGCTGTTCCCACCCGTGACCGTGAGGGTGGCGTTGGCGAGGTTGAGCGTCCCGATCTGGATGGCGTTGCCGGTGCCTGCGCTCGGGCGGGTCACATCGACGGCCGCGTTGCCGAGCACCTGCAGGTTGAGGCCATTGGTGGTCGGGTTGCCAAAAATCACGTTGCCGTTCACCCCGCCTGCGTTGCTCTGCAGGTTGAGCGCGCCGCCGAAGAGACGGACATCGCCGGGGGTGGTGTAGGCGGCGCCGGGGGTGCCCTGGAGGACGACCTGGCCGTTGAGCATCGGCGCGCCGCCGAGGCCGAAGGGGCTCTGCACCGTGAGGCCGCCCGAGTAAATGGTCGTGCCGCCAGTGTAGTTATTATAGCCGGCCAGCATGTTATTGGCGGTGATCTGGCCGATGGTGAGGGTGGCAGAACCGAGTTTGAGGAGCTGCGTGGTCCCGGCGCCGTTGAGAATATTGCCAAGGAAAGTGGTGGTCTGGCCGCCGAAAATACCCAGCGCGTAGGTGCCTGAACTCAGGTTGGTCACGACACCCGCGGAGCCGGCGAGGTTGCCGATGTTGCCGGTGCCTCCGGAGAGGTCCAGGACGGCGGTGTCGTTGAGGTTGAGGGTCGCGCCGATTGGGCTGCTCTGGTTCGCACCAAACTGGACGGTGCCTTCGTTCACGGAGAAGGTCCCTTCAATGACGTTTCCGCCCGTAAGCCTGAGGACGCCGTTGCCTGACTTGGTCAGGTTGGTGGCGGCCACACCCCCGGCAATCGTTGCGACTCCGTTGGAGTAACCGCCGCTCACGTAGAGCACGCCTTCGCGCAGGAGGGTCGTGTTGGCCGCGGTGATGTCGCCGAAAACTAAATTCGGGCTGATCACCGGTGCCGTGGCTCCGACCCCATTGAGCACCAGCCCCCCGATATCCGTCAGGCTGCCGACGATGCTGCGGATACGCAGGGTGCTCCCCGCGGCGTCGGCTGTGATTGCAGCGGCGGTCTTAAGCGCGAAGAAGTCGGTGATCCCGGCGGGTGCGGCGGTGGAGGCGGTCAGGGAAATGACTGAACGGGTGCCGGAATTCAGGAAGGTGTTGGTCAGCAGAGCGGTGGGCACGGCGTTAATGAAGCCGAGCGCGGGATCGTAGGACACGAAGTCGGCGCTGAGATCCGTGGGGGAGACGGCGCGCAGGATGATGGGGGAAACGATGCCCGCGCCCGAGCCGGCGTTGAGGTTGTTAAGGACGGTCATCCCGGCGGTGGAGGCGGTGGTCTGGCCGAGGATGGTGGTCCCGAGGACGCGGGCGTCGGAGCCGGGCGTGTTGCCGAGGGCGGCCCCCGCGCCAGGGACGATGAGGAGGGAGCCAAAGGTGCTGTTGCGGGAAAGGGCGGTGGCGGTGATCTGGATGTCGTTACCCATTTGGGCGTCGAGCTGGAGCTTGGCGCCGCCTTGGAAGTTGAGGATGGGTATTGTGAACGCCGCACCGGGGCCGTTGGTGTTCACACGGAGCGTTCCGCCGTTGATGGTCACAAGGTTGGTGCCAAAGGGCGTACTTCCGACGGCCTGCGTAAGCAGGGTGGCTCCCAGACTGACGGCAGTGGAGGAGCCGGCGTTTGCGCCCGTGACACCGCCGTTCAAGATGGCCGTGCCCGGCCCAGCGAACGTCAAGGCAGACGCACCGGTGGTCACTCCATTGACTGTGAAAGCTTTGCCATTGGCCACGTAAACCGTGCCCACCCCGGAGGCGTTCAAAACGCGATTGGTGGTGATGTTGTCCGTCACGTACAACTGGCCGCTCCCAAAGGCAATGGCGCCCGGAGTGGTGTTCAGATTGATCCCCGGTCCTCCCAGCTGTCCGTCATTGGAAATGGCCAGCACGCCCGCGTTCAACGTGGTGGTGCCGAGGTAGGTGTTGTTCCCGGTCAGGAAGAGGGCGCCGAGACCGGCCTTGGTGAGGCCCGATACTGGCGCCACGTTGACGGCCGAACCGCTGATCGTGCCGGAAAGCGTAAGAGTCTGGCCCTGGCCCACATCCACTGTGCTGGTCGCCAGCAGGCTGACCGGATTGGTGAGCGTCGCGGAGGTGTCCCAGTAACCGAGTGCACCGCCGGCAAATACCAGCTTGGAGCTCGTCGGCAGCGCTCCCGTGCCCACCGGAAGCACCGTGCCCGCAAACAGCGTGGTGTCACCGGTGTAGCTGTTGGCCGTATTGGTGAGCCGCAGGTAGCCCGCGCCGGACATGGTCAGACCGGCCGACCCGCTGACCACGCCGGAGAGCGTGACTACGCGGGTGGTACTGGCCACGTTGAGCACGCGGCTGCCCGTGCTGCCGAGAGCGACAGCGCCGGTGAGGTTTAGATCCGTGGCCCCGCCAAAGAAGGCGTCGGCGGCGAAGGAACCCAGCCCGCCGGCGGTGAAGGCGATGGGATTGGAAAGGGTGCGTGCCGCCGTGAGGATCGCCAGGCCGGAGGCATCCGGCTGGAGGGTGCCACCCCGGAAGGTGAGCGTGCCCGAACCCAGCGCGCCGTTGTCACCGATCTGCAGGGCGACGCCGCCGTTGAGGGTGGTGCCTCCGGTGAAGCTGTTGGCCGTGTTGAGGTTGACCTGACCGCTGTTCATGTTGACCAAGGCTCCAGCGCCCGTGCCCACCACTGCTCCTACCACCAGGGTGCCGGTGCCCAGGACGGGGGCGTTCACCGCCAACGCGCCGCCGCCGCCGCCCAACCGGTAGGTGCTGCCCGTGCCGATGCCCAGGGTGGCTGCGGTGTAATTGCCGCCCTGGGTGGAACCCAAAAAGACGTTGGTGCCGAGGGTGGTGAGGTTGAGCGCGGTGCCGTAGCCGACGGCGTCGATGGCCAGTACGCCGCCGAAGCTGCCTGTGGAGGCGAAGGTCGTGCCGGAGGGAACCGCACCCGCGTAGGCGAGGCCCAGCACGCCCAGTCCGTTGTTGTCGGAATTGACGGTGATGCTGCCGCCAAAGTTGGCTGAGCCGCCGAGGCGGAGGATCCCGGCGGGATTCACGGTGGCACCCGCGGTGGAGAGGACGCCGGCGGTGAGCGCCGACAAGGTTCCCTGGTCGACGGTAAAGGCGCCGGAAGCGGTGCCGCCCGTGAGGACCGACAGGGCGCCCACCCCTTCCTTGACCAGGGCGCCGGCGCCCGCGAAGGAGCCGGTCACCACGACGTTGTTGCTGGTGAAAAGGGTGGCGGTGCCGGCGCTCAGAGTGAGGTTGCCAAAGATGTTGGTCTGCTGGCCGCCGGCGAAACCGAGGGTGAGCGTGTTTGCCACTTTGACAGCGCCGATGCCCGTGTTGGCCTGCAGTGTGTTGATAAGGGCCGACCCCGTGACGTTGACGGGATTGAGCACAATGGTGCCGGCTGCAACGTTCTGCTGGTAGGCGCCGCCGGAAAGGTTGACGGTGCCGCCGGCGCTCAAGAGGGTGCCGCCAAGGGAGTAGGGCTGGTTGAGCTGGAGAGTGCCGTCGGCGATGTTGATGGAGCCGGTGAGCAGTGGGGAGTAGTTGTTCGCATTGAAAATCAGGGTGCCGATGCCGTTTTTGGTGAACCCGGTCATAGTCGAGCCGCCAAAGGCATTGTTCAGGGTGGTGCTGACGGCGGTGGCGCCTTGGAAGGCGTTGTCAATGGTGAGGGTGGGCGTCGTGCTGGCGAAGGTGAGCGTGCCGCCGACGGTCAGGTTGGCCGTGCTGTTGCCCACGATGAACTGCGAGTTGGCGCTGATGGCGTTGGTGGGGGTGAGCGCGGCGGTTACAGCCAGTTTGGCGCCATCGGTGATGTTGAGGGTGCCTGTTCCGAGTCCTGCAAGGGCGCCGAGGATCACGGTGCCCTGCGTGAGGTTCAGGCTGCCGGAGAAAGTGTTGGCGGCATTCAGCACCAGCGCGCCGGCACCGGCCTTGGTGAGGGTGCCGTTTTGAATAATGGCGCTGATGGTCAAATCGATGGGCGAGAGGCCCGAGGTGGTGATGGTGCGGATACCGCCGCCCAGGTCGACGGTGCCGGTAATGCTGGGGGTGGTGAAAAAACTGTCGTTTACCGCTGTAATGCTGCCACCGAGGGTGAGCACTCCGGTGGTGGCCAGCAGCGGGGTGGTGGTGCCGCCGGTATTGTTGAAGGTGATCCCTCCGTTGAGAGTATTCGCGCCGATCAAAGTGAGCACCCCGCCTCCGTTGATGGTGATGGGCGAAGCGGAATTGATGGAACTTGCAACCGACTGGGTGACGGCGGCGTTGTTGAGCACCAATGCACCGGAAGGAAGCGTGGAAGCGAGACCAAGGAATAACGTCCCCTGGTCGACGACCGTGCTGCCGGTGTAGGTGTTCACGCCAGAGAGGTACAAGTTGCCCGCACCGGATTTCACCAGGGAAACGCCGGCGCCGCTGATGATGCTGCTGATGGTCAGACTGCCGCTGTTGGTGTAGGCGAAGAGTTCGGAGGTGCCGGAGGTGAGCGTGCCTGCAGAGAATGTGGCAGCTCCAGTTGCAAGCAGTCCGCCTGAGGCGATTGTGAGAGTCGTGCCGGCGGTCTGCGCAACAGCAAACGCTCCAATGGTTAGAGAATTGACGGTGCCGGTGGCCACGGCTGTGCCGACCCCAACTAGCACGTTATCTGTGGCGACGTAGGTAGATCCAATCGATAATGTCCCGGTGGACAGGGAAAGCCCCAGGACGCCGCCGGTCAGGCCGCTGGGGGTTGTGTAGGTCGCGAAGCTGGTGCCCCCAACGGTCGCCCAGCCGCCCAGAATCCCGTTGGTCAGGGCGCTCCCGGAGGAAAGCAGGAGCTGGGGATTGCTGATGCCGCCTTGTCCAAAAATGCCGGAGGTCGGCACGAAATTCACCGTCGAGCCGGAGCCGCTACGCACGAGTCCAGCGAGCGTGAGAGTTCCACCCACCAGGGTGCTGGAGGCGGGAGTCAATGTGATGGTGTTAGCCCCGCCAGACGTCGCGCCACCGCTCAAGGTCACTGAGCCTGAGGAGGCTGCACTTTCCAACGCCAGGTACGTCAAACTACCTCCCACCAAACTGATGCCGTTTGCCACGCGGTTCGTGACGCGGTTGAGGCCGGTATCGTCGAGGGTGAGCGTGCCGAAATAGTTGGTCACGCCGCTCGAGGCCGAAAGGCTGCCGGAATCCCTGAGGGTGATCCCACCGCCGCGGATGATCGTGGCGCCTGTGAACGTTTCGTTGCTTGTGAGGGTGAGGACGCTGCCGGAGCGGGTGAAGGCGAGGCTACCGGCCAGCACACCGCCGAAGGTGCCGGCGGTGACCGTGGCCGAGATGAGCGTGCCACCCGCAACCGTGCTGGTGATGACGCCGCCCGCGTTGGCCAGCGGATTGTTGTTGGTAAGCGCGGCAACGGCCTGGGTATAGCCGTTGAGGTCAAAGCTGCCCCCGTTGACGGCCAAAGCGAGCAAGGTGGGGACCGTGGCGGAGGGAAGCACCGTCAGGGCGTTGAGTGTGCCCAGACTGAGCATGCCGCCGTTCACGGTCGTGGTGCCGGTGAAGTACTGGGGCGCCGTCAGGCTTAGGGTGCCATTACCCGCTTTCACCAGACCCGCGCTCGACTGGAGGTAGGAGCCGAAGCTGAAGGTGTTGGAGGCATCCAGTTGCTGCACGAAAAGCTGGGTGGCGCCCGTCGCAAGCTGACCGCCGCTAAGGCCGCTGGCGCCCGCCTGGCCTGACTTCACCAGCAACCCGCCGCTGGTCAGGGTCAACACCGAGGCGTTCCCCGCTGCCGTGAGTGTGGAGGGGGCGCTGAAGGTGAGGCTGTTGACCGTTGCAGACCCGAAGCTCTGGGAGGCGCTGATGCCGACGTTGGAGTTGATGGCCAGTGCCCGGTACAGACCGGCGGCGAGTTCCGAGGCGGCCAGCGGGCGGAATCCTGTCGCTACGGAATAGGTCGCAAAGCCTGTGCCGAGGCCCGTGGCAGAGGAGTCGGCGACCATGTCGGGACGGATGCTTATCTGGTTGCTGCCGTCGTAGAGCCCGCCCCCGGTGAGGTTGAGGCTCGTGAAGGTGGCGGGGTAAATGCCGGCGAGAGGACCGCCGCCAAAGATGCTGGCCACCCCTGCCCCGGGCGTGGCGCCCAGACTGCCGCCGCGCAAGAGAAGCGAGGCGCCGGGCTGCAAGGCGGCCAGCGTGCCGAAAGTGAAGCTCAAAGGCTGTGCGGCGTTGGGCGTGAGCGTCACAATCCCGCCGCCGCTTCCGATGGTGAAGGTGCCTGTGGTGCCGGAATTGATGCCTTCGACGGTGGCGGTGCCGGAATTGCCGAGGATGTTCAGGGTGCCGCCGTTGATGGTAAGGGCTCGGCTGGTTGCGGCGATATCCACTCCGCCCAGGCGGTTGTTGAGGTTGGCCGTGGTGTTGTCGAGGGTGAGGGAACCGCCGCTCAAGAGGGTGTAGGTGCCAAAGCGGGTGCTGCCCGCAGCACCGCTCAGAACGAGCGAGCCCCGCGAGACGGTTGCCGCCCCGATGGAGACGGTGTTGACACCCGCGGCGCTGTTGATGGTGAGGACGCCATTACCGATCTTGTCCAAATTGAAGTTCGCACCGACCTGGGTATTGGAACCGAAGCGTCCCGAGAAGGTGGAGTCGGTGTTGTCTGCACCGATGCGCAGGGTGTTGCTGGCGCCGTTGTTGGTGACAAAACCTTCGCCGGAAAGCGAACCGAGGACGGTGCCCAGGGCGTTCAGGTCGAAGGTTCCGAGGGTGCCCACGTTGACGCGGCCCAGCGGAGAGAAGGCGTTTGCCACGGCGGGACGCAGGACGCCGTCGGTGACGGTGATGGTCCCGGTGAGGAGGCTGGCTGGGTTGGCGAGTGCGAGGATGCCGGGGCCCGTCTTGGTGAAGCCGGTGCCCCCGGTGAGGACCGCCCCGAGGGTGGCCACGACCACGGGGCTGTCGACCTGGATGGTGCGGGTGCCTGCAGCGAAGGTGAGTGCGCCATTGAGCGTGAGGTTGTTGGAGGCGACCCCGCCGATGGTCAGCGTATTGGACGAGTTTGAAACCGTGATGGGATTGTAGATGATGGTGGCCACCCCGATCAGCTTGGCAGAGTCGTCGGAGAGGGTGATTGCGCCCGTCCCGAAGGGGCCGCTTGCGAATGAGCCAGCAGTGATGGTTGAGGAAACGCCCGCGAGTACTGCGCCCGCGGAGACGTTGACGCCGCCGGCGAAGGTGTTCTGGGCGTTGAGGGAAAGGGTGCCGTTGCCGGCCTTGGTGAGAACGCCGCCGCCGCCGGTGCTTTGGATGACGGCGGTGCTTACTAAGGAAAGGACCGAGAGGCCGGTGGTGGCAATCGTGCGGGTGCTATTGGCCAGATCGATCGTTCCCGTGAGGGTGGGGAAGAAACTGAAGCTGTCGTTTTTGGCGATGAGGCTGCCATCGAGGGTGAGGACGCCGCCCGTTGCGAGAGAGGGGTTGGCACCGCCGCCGGTGTTGTTAAAGGTGATCGGCCCGTTGAGGGTGTTGTTTCCTGTAAGGGTCAGGGTGGAACTGCCGTTGAGGTTGATGGGGGCTGTGGTCGCAATAGCAACGTTCCCCATGGTGACGGCGGCGTTGTTGATAGTCAGGGTCCCGGGAATGACGGTGACCCCAGCCGCTGCGCCAGTCGTGTTCACCGTAGCCTGGTTGATGACCGTGGCGCCGGAGTACGTTGATGTGCCTCCCACCTGAGGCGCGAGGGAAACTGTCCCAAGGCCGCTGAGGACAAGCGAAGTGGTGGCACCGGTAGTTCCGTTATCGACGATTTTGGAGTAAAGCGTCACCAAGGCTGATGCTGGGACGGTCAGGAGGAGCTCGCTAGCGAGGCTCTGTACGGTCCCGCCCGAGGTGAGAATGCCCCACGTGCCGGCGGAGCCAATATTGGAAGTCGCACCCGACTTGAGCAACCCGCCGCTCACAATGTTGAGGACGTCCGTGGCGGCGGCGAAGGTCAAGGTGTTGGCGCCGGCAATATTGAGACTGTTGAACAGGGTGCCCCCCGCGACAAGAGTGCCGGCAGCCGTGAGCTTTGCATTCGAAAAAGCACCCGTAGACAGAACGGTGCCGTTACTGATGGTCTGGTCGTACAAACCAAAAGCCGCGCTCCCCATGGTGCCCACGCCGAGCGTGGAGGAGTAGCCGGCGAATTCAGAACCGACCACGGCCCAGCCGGCGAGGAAGGTGCCGGTGCTGACGGCGCTGCTGTTAAATGAGCCGAGGTTGATGCGGGAGTTGCCGAGGGCCGCGGTGCCCAGATTGTTGCCGGTAAAGTTGACCACGGAGCCTGCGGTCCGGACGAGGTTGCCAAGGGTCAGGGTGGCTGTGCCGACGCCGGTAGGAGTGGCGGTGACCGTGGAGTAGCCGGGCTGGAGGGTGACGGTGCCGGTGGTTTCAGTGCTTGCGACACCGGGGGCGCCGGTCAGGAGGAGCGCGCCTCCGTAGAGCGCGACGGGAACAGAGTCTCCAAGCCGGTCGGGGGCGGTGGCGTAGTTCAGGTTGGAGAAATCCAGGTTCAGTGTGCCGAAGTAGTTGTTGACCAGGCTGCTGGCGGTGATGGCGCCGGCATCGCGCAATTGGAGAATACCGCCCCGGATGTTGGTTGCGCCGGAGTAGGTCTGGGCGCTGGTCAGGATGGTCGCGGTGGCGCCGGAGCGGGTGAAGGTCAGGTTGCCGTTAAAGACGCCCCCGAAGGTACCGCCGCCGGTGGAGGTAAAGGTGCCGCCGGTGGCGCTGGTGATGACGCCGCCGGTGCCGGGCAGGGCGTTGTTGTTGGAGAGGGCTCCCACCGCCAGGTTCCGGCCGTTGAGGTCGACACTTCCGGCATTCAACGTCAATGCCTGAAGCGCAACAGCCGTGGCCGTCGGGTTCACAACGAGGGTGTTGTCCGCATTGGGGTTCATGACGAACACCCCGCCGTTGACCGTCTGGGTGCCAATGGTGAAGGAGGGCTTGCTGAGCGTCAGGGTACCCGGCCCCGCTTTGTTGAACCCGCCCGCGGTATTCACAAGATAGCCCGACACCGTCAGACTCCCGGCGGTGTAGAGCATCATGGTGGATCCGGCGGTGGAGATCTGGCCGCCGGTGACGCCTGTGTTGCCGAGCAGCGCCAAGATCCCGTAATTTGTCGTCGTCAGGATGCTTCCAGCGCCGTAACCGGCTACACCCGCGCCCGCGCCCAGCGTCAAGGTGTTGACCGTTGCGGTACCAAACGCCTGGGAACCGGTGGGCGCCAGGTTCACGGTCGTGGCCGCCATGTTGGTAAGGTTCGAAAGGAGTTCCGTACCGGCCAGAGGCCGGTACCCCACGCCGGGCCAGTAGGCGGCGTAGCTGGCACCGTTGCCGGTGGCGCTTGTATCTACAAACAGGTCACCGCGCACACTGACCGTGGGCAGACCAGGCAACCCGGCGCCGCCCTGCAATGTCTGGGAAGACGTAAAGACATTCGCCACGTTAGCCCCCGGGGTGGAGCCGAGATTGGTGCCCCGAATCAGTGCGGTTGTGCTGCCGCCGGCGTTCCCAACGGAAGCGAAATTCAGAACGGCGGACTGCCCGGTTCCGGGCTGGAGGGTCAACACTCCGGCGCCACCGGCGGCAAAAGTGTTTAGCGACTCGTAACTTGTGGCGGCGCTGGAGCCCATCAACAGAAATTCACCTCCCGCCACCGTCAGGCTTTTGAGAATTCCGCCGAGGCGGTTGCCCACGTTGGTGCCGGTGTTGTCGAGCATCAGCGTGCCGCCGCTGTTGAGCGTGTTGGCGGCAAAGGCCGAGGTGGCCCCGCCCGAGTAAACGATCGAGCCGCCGTTGAGCGTCATCGTCCCGGTGGCGCTCCCGGTGCCAGTGAAGCTCAGCGCGCCGGTGCCCACCTTGGTGATGCTCAGGCTGGCGAGCGTACCGAGGCTGTAGGCGTTGAAGCCGCCGGAGAAGGTGGTGTCCGCATTGTTCAGACCGAAGGTGAGCGTCTTGGCCGTGGAGTTGTTCGTGACCGTGCCCGCGCCGGAAAGCTGGCTGATTGCCTCGTCGAAGGCGTTCAGATCAAGGGTGGCGCCCGCAGCGAGGGTGAAGGTCGAGAAGTCTGGGATGACGTTGTTGGCTCCGAGGAAGAGCACACCGGCGTTGAGGGTGGTGGCGCCGGTGTAGGCGTTGCTGGTGGCGTTAAGTTTGAGGCCGCCGCTGCCGATTTTGGTGAGGCCACCCACGCCGAGGATCGGGGCGGTAGAGGCGATGTCCAAGCCAAGCGGGGCCAGGCCGGAGACGTTAATATTGAGCGTCCCCGCGATGTTGATGTTGCCTGGTGCGGTGCCGGAAATGGTGGGTACGAACGCGTTACCCAGCATGTCGTTGCTGGCGAAAAGCGTGCCGCCCAGGGTGAGCGTGCCGGCGCCGAGAGCAAGCACGGGATTGCCTGTGCCGCCAGGGTTGGCGAAGGTGATCCTGCCGTTGAGGGTGTTGTTTCCAGCGAGCGTAAGGGTCGAACCGGCGCCGTTGAGCGTGATGTTGGAGTTGGTGGCGATCTGACTGCCGGTGGAAAGGGTGACGTTCCCGCCGTTGAGGGAAAGGTCGCCGGGGATGGCGACGATGGAGGTGCCGTTGGCGCTGGTGTTACTAAGCGTCAGTGCGCTCTGGTTGACGTAGGTGGTGCCGGTGTAGGTGTTGGTACCTGCGAGCGTGAGGGCCGCACCGCCGGACTTCACCAGGGAAAGGTTGCCATTGATCACGCTGTTGATGGTGAGCGTGCTTGGCGTGTAGGCGAAAAGCTCCGAGGTGCCCGAGGTGAGCGAGCCTCCTGTGATGGTGGCGACACCGGCGGTTAGTAAACCTCCCGAAGCGAGCGTCAATTTATTCGAACCGGAGATTGTTAAGGTCGTTGTGCCTGCGATTTTGAGCGAGTTCACCATGGTTCCGCCGGCCACCAGCGTGGCTCCGGTGGACATCAGGATGTTGTCGGTCGGAAGGGGCGCCCCCGAGAGCAGGGTGGTGGAATACGCCGCGGCTCCCACGGTCCCCAAAGCGACAATTCCCGCCAACGTGCCGCTGGAAGTGATGTAGGTGGCGAAGTCCGAGGAGTTGGCGATGGCCCAGCCGCCCAAAATCCCGCCCGTGAGCGAGGAGCCCGCGTTGAGTAAGATTTGGCTGTTACCCAAGGAGTAGAAACCGAGGGAACCGCTTGCGGCAGTGAAATTGACAGTCGCGCCTGCGGTGCGTGTCAAGTTGGCCAGCGTGAGTGCCGAATTCCCAAGGGCACTGCCGCGTGTGGAAGTGACAGCGGAGATGCCGGGGAGCAGATTCACCGTCCCCAGACTCCCTGTGGAAGCAGCCTGTGGATAACCCGTATAGGCAAGCGTAGCCCCCTGGAGGTTGACCTGCGCAGTGGCGTTAATGCGGGCGCCCAAGTCCCAGATGGCACCGGTGGAGTTGTCGAGGTTGAGCGTCCCAAAATAATTCGTGACGGAGGAGGTGGCAGAGAGTTTGCCCCCCTGCTGGAGTGTGAGGGAGCCACCGCGGATGACGGTTGCACCGGTGAAGGTGTTGTCGCTGACCAGGGTGGTGGTGGTGTTCCCTGCCCGCGTGAAGTTGAGCGAACCGGCCAGGATGCCGGCAAAGACGCCGCCGCCGGCGGAAGTGAAGACGGCCGAGGAACCGCCGGTAATGGTGCCGCCCGAGCCCGGGGTGGCGTTGGAGTTCGCGAGGGCGGCGACCGTCTGGCTTGTCGTCCCCAGGTCGAGAACGCCCGCGTTGACGTTGAGCGCGTTGCCCACCCCCAGGGCGCTTACAAAGAGGCGGTTGTCCCCGCCGGAAAGGGTGAGCGTGCCGCCGTTGACGTTGGTTGCACCGGTGTAGAGCTGGCGCACGCCGAGGACGAGGTTGCCCGCGCCGTCCTTGGTGAAGGCATTGGCGCTTGTGACCGTGCTGTTGAGGTTGAGGACGGTGGAGGCCCCGGGGGTCCAGAAGAACATCCCGGTGGTGGGCGCGGCGATCTGGCCGCCACTGAGCGTGCTGGTCCCGCTGGTGGCTAGGATCCCGCCGGAGGTGGGGGTCAGGACGAAGGAGTCGGGGAACTGGCCGGCGACATTATAATTGGAGCCCGAGGCTAGCGTGAGGCTGTTGATCGTCGTTGCACCCGCAATCGTGGAGCCAAGGACATTAAAGAGCCCGATGTTCGCGGTGGTGCCCGCAGTCATGAAGGAGGCCAATTCGGTAGTGGCCGTGAAGTTGCCGACGAGCGGCCGGAAACCGGTGCCGCCGGTGGTATTGGCGCCGGTGGCGCCCACGTAGGTCGCAAACCCGGTGCCGAGGCCGGTGGCTGAGGTGTCGGCCAGGATATCCGGGCGGATGGTCATCGTGGTCGTTTGAACTGCGCCGGCGCCCCCCAATCCGGCAGGCACGACGGTGAGCGCGACGAAGTTAGCCGTGCCTGTGCCTAGAGTCATCCCTAGGTTGGAGCCGCGCAACAGGATGGAGGCGCCAGTGGTGATCGCGCCCACTGCACCCGTGTAGAAGGCGAGGGACTGGGCGGCGTTGGGAGCGAGGGTGAGGGTGCTGCCTCCCGCGGAGGGTGTGAGCGTGCCGAGGGAGCCGGTTTGCAGGGTGAGCCCCGTGGTGCTGACGGTGGCGGTGCCGTTGAGTGTAAGCGTCGTGGCGCTGGTGATGGCGAGGATGGTGGTTCCCGTAGCAATGCCGGATCCGGAAACGACCATGCCCGGGATCAGGCCCGCAGTGCTGGCCACGGTGACCAGAGAGGAGGCATTGGTCAGGCTGCCTCCGGTGAGGGGGATGTAGGCGCCTAGGGACTCAATGGTGGCGGAGGAAGCGTTTCCGATGACGGTCAATGAGCCGCCGCCGAGGGTGAGGGTGGCGCCGGTGACGCCGGTGACCACACTTCCGCCCAGCCGGTTGTTGGTATTCGTGGCGGAGTTGTCGAGAACCAGGACGCCGGAGACCGCCACGGTGTTGGCAAGGAAACCGGTGCTGCCCGTGCCTAGGTAGGTGATCCTGCCCTGATTGAGGAGGAGCGCGCCGGTGGAGGTGCTGGTGCCGGTGAGGGAGAGCACACCGGTGCCAACCTTGGTGACATTGAGTGTGCTGGCGTAAGCGTCGCTGAAGCGGGCAAAGCTTCCGGAGAAGGTGCCGCTGGAGCTGTCATAGCCAGTGGTGAGGGTCTGGGCAGTGGCTCCGGAGTTGGTCACCACCCCTGCTCCCGAAAGGCCGCCCAGCACCGTGCTGAAGTTGTTTAGGTTGAGCCGGGAACGCGCGTCCGCCAGAATCAGCTGGGACTGGGGGGAACCGGCATTGGCGGCGCCGATCTGGAGGGCGCTGCTGCCCGAGACCATGGTCGTGCCCGTGTACCGGGAAAGGAGGCCGAGCTGAAGCACGCCGTTTCCAGTCAGGTTCAGGCCGCCGGAACCGCGCAGCCCACCCGCGAGAATGAGGGAGGGCACCAGGGGTGCGAGATCCGCACCGTTAAAGACGACCGGTCCGGCGGAAATGTTGGCGGCCAGGGTGCCGAAATCCAGCACACTCGCGGCGGAGACGGTGGCGGAGGAGGCAGGATTTGAACTGGTGGCCGTGAGGCTGCCGGTGAGGGTGAGAATGCTGCCGGTGACGACCGTCGGGGCGGTGGCGCCGCCGCCAGAGTTGTTGAAGGCGAGCCCTGCCAGCGTGTTGGCGCCGGTGAGTGTCACGGTGGGCGTGCCGTTGAGAGTGATGACGTTGGACACGTCGATGGTGCCTCCGGCGGTCTGGGTGAAGTTGGCGCCGTTGAGGGTCAGCCCGCCGGAGGGAAGCCGGCCGGTGGCGGCGAGGGTGAGCGGGATGGAGTCGACCACGGTGCCGCCGGTGTAGCTGTTGGAGCCGCTGGCGAGAATCACGCTTCCGGTGCTGGCGCCAGCGAGCACGAGTTGGAGGGCGCCGCCGGCCGGGTTGTTGATGATCCGGCTGTTGAGGGTGAGGGTGTTTGCGTTGTTGTAGAGGTAGAGGGGCACGGAACCCACGGTGCCACCGGCGGTCAGTGAGCCGCTGTCAGCGGTGGCCCCAATCGAGGCCGTGAAATTTCCGGAACGCAACAGACCGCCCGAAGTCAGGTTGAGCAGGTTGCCCGCACCAAAGGCCAGGGTCGCTGCCGCCGTGGTGAGAAGGTTCAGCGAGTTAAGGTTTCTGCTGCCGGGCAGGGGCTGGGTCCCTGTGAAGGTAGTCACCTTCGCGTTGGCGGTACCGGAATCCACCAAAAGGGACCCTGCAGCCACAGAGGTGTAGACGGCAAAGCCGGAGGTACCGAGGGCGCCCAAGCCGCCGGCGGTGACCGTGCCGGTGGTGGCGTAAGGGATCCAGCCGGCGAAGTCGGCACCGTTGACCACGACGTTGGGAAGGATGTTGGCGGTGAGGGTCGGGGCGGAGGTGAGGTTGATCCGAGGGTTGCCGCTGCCGGCGAGGCCGAAGCTGCCGGACGAGGGCACGAGGTTGAGCACCGCGCCCGGCGAGGAGGAGAGGCTGCCGAGGGTGAGGTCGAGGGAGTTGACGTTGGTGCCGCCGGGGGTGAGGGTGAGGGTCGATAGGCCTTCGGCAAGCAGCAGGTTGCCAAGGGTTTCAGTCGAGGCGGTGGCGACCCTCCCCTTGTAGGTGAGCGCCCCCCCGCGGAGGGTCAGCGGCGCGGAGTTGGAAAGCCGGTCGGAGCTGTTAAAGAGGCCGGTGTTGTCGAGGGTGAGGGTGGCATAATTGACGGCCACCGAACTCGCCAGCGAAAGAGTGCCGGCATCAAGCAGGGTGAGCCCGCCGCCGTTGATCTGGACGGGGCCGCCGAGGGAGTTGGCACCCAGAAGGGTCAGCGTGTTGGCAGCCGCGCCGCCCTTTAGAAAACCGACGGAGCCGCCGTCCAGGTTGCCCGCAAAGAAACCGCTGGTGCTGACTACGGCGGCCAGCGCGCCGGTACCCGTGCTGGAGAAGACGCGCCCGCCCGCCACCCCGGCCCCCGCGGCCGCGCCCTGGCTGAAGAGGGACCCCACAAGGAGGGATTTGCCGTTGAGGTCCACGGCCCCGCCCAGGGCCGTGATGCCACCGGGGTTGAGCATCAGGTTCTGAAGGGTGGCCAGCGTGCCGAGGGCGTTGCTGGCGCCCAGCTTCAGGGTGCCCTCGTTGACGGTGGTCTGGCCCGCGAAGACGTTGCCCGAAAGGCCTGCGTAGGCGGAACTGACACTGTCGAGGCTCAGGATGCCGCTGCCGGCCTTGGTGAGGGCGATGGCGCCGGTTAACGTGCTGGACAGGCTCTGGGTGGAGGTGGACGCCGCCGGAGTAAAGACCCAGAGGGAGGTGGTACCGGAAGTGAGCGTGCCGCCTGTGATGCCATTGTTCCCCGCCTGCATCAGCAGCCCGCCCGAAGAGATGGTGAGCGTCAGAAACGGGCTCAGGGTCACAGACCCGCCGTTGGCCATGTTGAGGGAGTTGATGCTGAGGGAGACGAACTGACTGGTGCCGGTGGAGAGGAGGGCGTTGCTGCCCGCGGAGAGGAAGGCTGTGGACTCGGCGGCGGTGAGGGATCGCAACATGGCGTTGGCCGTTCCAGTTGCACCCGTGCTGTCAATGGTTGCGAAAGAGGTGCCGACACCCACTGCGCTGGAATCAATAATCGCGTAGGGGAGAATACTTTTGGTGCCCGCGCCCGTGTTGCCTGTGCCGGAGAGCGTGACAGAAGCGACACTGTAAAACGTTGCGGTCCCCGCCGTCAGGGAGCCCATTCCGAGGTTAGTGCCGCGGATTAGAAGAGAGGCTCCCGTCGGGACTGTCCCAATGCTGGCCACCGAAAAGTTTGCCTGCTGCCCGGCGCCGGCCGTGAGCGTCAGGACGCTGTTGCCCGCTAGGGGCGTCAGCGCCCCCGTGGATTCGGCGGTGGTCGCGGCGGCGTTGCCACTGAAAAAAAGGTTGCCCCCAAGGGAAAGCGGCCGGGTTCCCAGCCTATTGTTTGCCAGCGTTGCCGTGCTGTCCAGAACGAGGGAGGCGCCGGGTTGGACGGTGAGGGCGCCCGTCGTTCCCAGCGACCCTGCCCCCAGAAAGGCAAGCGATCCCGCATTCACAGTCACCGGGGCAACGTAGCTGGTGCTGGCCGACTGCCAGTTGAGTAAGCCGGTCCCGAGCTTTGTTATCCCCGTGGGCACCGACGCCGCCAACACCGTGCCGAGGGTGATCGTCC
Organism: Chthoniobacteraceae bacterium; assembly: GCA_947479475.1. Taxonomy (GTDB): domain Bacteria; phylum Verrucomicrobiota; class Verrucomicrobiia; order Chthoniobacterales; family Chthoniobacteraceae; genus Chth-196. The sequence goes on along the minus strand of CANJZW010000083.1, from coordinate 2,145 downwards.
CCTCCCCAGTCAGCGTCAGAAGCGCCCCGCCGACAATCGCACCGGAAAGCGTTAGGGAGGCGCCGGCGGCGGCCCCAATAAAGGAGGCAGACCCAAGGGTGATCGAACCGGAAATCGTGTTCGCCCCTTGGAACGCCTGAATGGCCCCCGCCGAACTGATCCCGGAACCGTTGATTGTCAGTGATTCGGCAAGCGTTGCTCCGGCCAGTGCCAGCTGCAACGCGGCACCCGACGCTGACACTGCAGTTGTTCCCGCGGCCGTTCCTAGGGCGCTCGCACTGGTGATGCGTAGAATCCCCTGAGTGAGCGTCGTCGCACCAGTGTAAGTATTGGCGCCCCCGAGGACCCAGGTGCCCAGTCCCAGCTTGGTCACCGTTCCGGTTCCGAGCGCCAAGGTGCCAGAAATGGTGCTTAGCCCGGCCCCCATCCCGCCCAGCGTGAGACCTAAGTTCGCCGCCGTGACGCTGCCCGAGATCAGCAGGTCGCTGGAAGAGTTGTTGTTAAAGGTCGAAGCGGCCGAGAGAGCCAGATTAAAATCCCTGCCCACAGCCCCAAAGGTAACGGACCCGGCTCCCGCCTCCACGGCCAGTCCGGTGGCGCCCAGGGTCAGGGTGCCCGCCCCGGCCAGCCCGCTTGTGCCCCCCAGCAGCGTCACGGCCCCCGACCCGACAAAGCTCAATCCCAGCGCGGAGGTGCTGGAGTTGAGGTACGTTGTGGTTCCGGCACTGAGGGCAAAGCTGCCGATGTCCAGAGCTCCTGGCACGCTCGCCGTCGTCCAGTTGGCGGGGGTGGTCCAGAGCAGGTCGCTAGAGCCATTCCACACGTAGGTCGCCGCGCGGACGGGGAAGTCCGCCGCAAAAAACGCTAGCAGGGACCAGAGGGCCACGAAACGCGTCAAGAGGGGCGAAATGCGGAAAACCTGCTGCGGACCCTGCTCCATCCAGGCCTCCACGACAGCGGAGTTTGCGATGGCGGGAAAAACCTGCCCCATCCAGGACGGCTCGAGCGCGCGCAAACGCCTGCGCACCTTGCCCCCGGCGGCCCGCATTTGAGCCCGGAAACGCGCCTTGTCAAAGGACGCGCCCCTCCCTTCGGCGCCGTGTAAAATACGGCGCCGCAACGACCTAGCCCCAAGAGGGGGCCGGGCGTCACGCCTGGGATGATCGGGGGATGGCACGGGGTGGACTTCATTCCAAGGTGGCTGGCACCGTGGATGGATAACAATGAGACTAACTTAAGTAGCAGTTTCCATGCAAACATTGATGCAGGAAAAAGCGGATAAAAAAGGAATTCAGTCACGGGATATTACTTATCACGCAACATGTTGGGTGGTAGGCATTACTGAATGAACCCACAACCCATTGGCGAAGGCCTGCCGCCTTGCATAGATCATTCATTTTCGCGTTTCTTAAAACTGAGAATAGGCATCAAAACCGAGTCGCCTCTTATTGATTAAATCCGTTTAAACCGGCTCTCAGTAGGGGTCCCCAGTCCGCGCGAGCCGCCCAACTCTCGGTAGCTTCTGGCAGCAAACACCAGCCCGCGATAAACAACTTGCAAATTCCGCATTAATCGTGGGTTTTGCGCGGGTCTTTTTGTCGCCCGAGTTTAACCGGCCCGTAACAATGACGGAAGGTCTGGGAGGGAGTGTTTGCCTGCCCTTGCGTAAACGGGGGCGGCCGAGGGTTCCGGGTCGACGCACACCCGCCGGGTTAGAGTTCCCGAAAAAACGGGACCGATCCTCTTGCCTGCACGGGGAACTAAAGCGCGGCAGCGAATTCGTCCAGGCTGGCGCAACGGATTGCGTGCCGGTGGAGGGATTCGAGACGTTTCATGTCGCTGATGTGAGTCAACTCCTCCCAAAGGCCTTCGGGAACTTTTTGGAAGCGTACCTCAAGCAGGCTGCAGAGCATCCGCAGCGCCGCCAGACGCCCCTGTTCGCGCCCTTCCTCACGGCCTTCTTCGCGGATTTTTTGTGCGAGTGTCATAGTCTCTGGGTTTAGGTCCGTTCGCGGCAGCTCCTTCAATCTCAGGCAGAACCCCTCTTTGTCAACGTCCTGGTTCCAAACGTACCGGATCAAATAGTCCAAAACCTCGCAGGACACCACACGCATTAAAGACGGTTCCCACACCGGGTCTCCGAGC
>CANJZW010000082.1 GCA_947479475.1 Chthoniobacteraceae bacterium | reverse complement strand
TTGCTCATTGGTGGTTCTGGTTAAGCGTTGTAACTCAATCATAACCCACCAATTTTGGGCATGGCAGCGAAATTCGTGTGTCACGCCCTCTTTTTTTAGACGGTAAGGCGCTGGCTATTAAATGGTTCACAAATCACGGACAGGCTCTACTTAAAAACACAAAGAAATAAGATAACTCTTCGTCCGCAGTTCCAATAAAATCAGGCACATAAATTTTGCAGGCATCCCAGTATCTATCGTAATGGAATTACCGCCCTGAATCTTTTGTACGCGGTGATCTAGCGGCGCTCATGCCACTAGGCAAAACAATTCGCAAACGCTGATGGCAAACCTACCTGCCGCCAGTAGGCTTGCCATCAGGCGCCGGCTGGGGCGCTGCGCCAAAAGCGGTTGGGCAAAGAGGCGAACCCGATGAGCAACAACTGGCTGCTCACAAAAAGCATCAGCCAGGTGAAGGCTGCGGACATGAAACCGTAGGAGTGCAGGCCGATCCCCAGCATGTTCACGCCAAACCAGGACCACGCCGTCACGATGTTTCCCGCGATGGCCAGGCTCATGAGGCCGCGCTCCCGTGCGATCCCGCCCCAGCGCGCATGGAGGAAGAGCGCGTTCCAAAGCACGATCATCAGAGCCCCGTTTTCCTTCGCGTCCCAGCCCCAAAACCGGCCCCAAGACTGATCCGCCCAAATGCCACCGAGGACGGTTCCGACAAAGCTGAAAAGCGCGGCGAAACACACGATTCCATAAACCATTTTCACCAGAGACTTTGCCATCTCCTGGGTGAGTGCGCGGGTGAAAACGCCCAGCACCACGTACAGTATCGCGAGCAACCCGGCGACAAAGGTGGCCGAATACCCGAGGGTTACGACAACCACGTGGGTGGCAAGCCAGAAATTGGTATCCAACACAGCACGCATCATCTCCATCGTGTCCCCGCTCAGGGACAGATTATGGGCGATGATGAGGGTTGTGAACCCGGCCGTGGAGGAGACCAGAATTCCGATCCCGTTTTTCCAGAACCTTTCCAAAAGCAGCCCCAGCACGCAGGCCCCCCAGCCGATAAAGATCGCTGAAGAATAGAGGTTCGTCACCGGCGGCCGACCTTCAAGGACCATCCGGTAAATAAGCCCGCTGGAGTGAAGCAGGAGCGTGCACAGCGTCAACAGTCGGGCGGTTTCACGCAGCACGGACAGCCTGCCCGGCGCGAGCGTGTAAACCAGCACACAAAGGCCGGCCAGCACGTAAAGCACGACCGCTTTGTAGAAAGGAGCCAGATGGTTGAAGACTTGTTCCCGCTTGCACTTGTTCAAAAGCGCGTGCCCGTAGGGCGCGAGTTGGTCGCGGTAGAGCTCCACCGCGGCCTTGAACCCCGCGGCATCGCCGCCGCGGAAAGACGTTCCCATCGAGGCGTAGGCCCGCATGGCTGGAGGAACCGGCTCGCCCCTCGCAATTTGAAAAAGAGCCTCGTCCGTGCGTATCCAGCCCTCCACACCCGCCCCCGGCTGGGATGGGGGAACCACGAGCGCCGGATTGATTTCCTTCATCACCGAGGCGCGCTGCAATTCTGTGATCAGCTTCTCCAGAGCCGCCGCGTCGTGCGGCTTGCCGGCCTGCTGGTCCTTGGCCGCCTCCCTGCCTGCGGGAACCGCTTCCGCAAAACGCTGCAAGTCTCTCTCCCAATCCTTCGCATTCTGCGGCTGGACCGTGTTCTGAAGCCGCATATACAGTCCCACGGAATTCCAAAGCTGGAGCAGCGCCCTGTCATAGGGTGTGCGGGAGGACTCTTCCACACCACCCGCGCGTCGTGCCTCGTCACGCACCTCGGCCAGCTTGGGCGCCACCTGGTTCCAGGAAAAATGTTTCCCGTCCGTCTGCTTTTCCGGATCCGCATCGAGGGGCAGCCCGAGCAAGCCCTTCACCTCCGTGTGCAAGATCCGGAACACCGGCCGGGTGTCCGCCAGTTCCTGTTTGAAAAACATTTCCAGCAACCAGTCCGAGGCTGACAACGTTTTGGCACCACTCTCCCAAGGCGCCGTATTCACGGTCTGTTTCTCCCGAATCTGAAGGAGCGTGTTGCGCGCCAGCGAATCCAGGGGCTGCACTCTCCCCCCTGCAATGAGCGGCAGACGACCGAAAGCCTGAACGGCCATGGCCCCCTCCTTGTCGGTGGGCGAGCGCCAGGCAGAAAGAATCCACAACAGGGCGAGAGCGGCGATAAGCCGCGGAAGGTTCTTTTTCATGGCTCAGACGGTTGGAACGGTGCCGGGCTTGGCGGACCGCGGCTTGGAGAGGAATCCGACCAGGTGATACAAAAACTGCCAAAGCATCCCAAAGCTCACAATGGCGCACCCCAAATAAGGCGTGATCCAGCCTGGGTTGCGCACCACTTGAAGCGCGCTTGTGCCCTTGCCACCCGTGGGCTCCGTGCGCCCCATCTGATGCTGGTAAAACGTCAAACCACCGTACCGTAGCGGGTTGTTCATCGAAATATCCACCTCCCGCTTCTCCAGCGCGGCCGTGTTTTCCAAAAGCAGACGGCTCTGGAAGTTTTTGGGAATATCCGTTCCAGGGTAGACCTCGTGGGTGGTTTTCACCAACTTGAGCGAGAATGGCTGGTAGTAGCGTTCGTTGCGCAGCCCGAGTTTAAAGGCCTTCCCGTCCACGGTGATTTCCTGCAGGTTCAGCCAGGGGGAAACCACCCACACGCCGAGGCTCGCGCCCTTGGCAAAAAGTTCCACCTTCGCGAAGGGGGTGTTTTGCTGATCCATCCCACGCACCTCGGGCCGCGGAAGAACCAAGGCATTCTGCCCCGCTCCCTGCGAAGAAGAGGCAGGCAGCGAGCCCGGCTCGACGGCCCGGCCTGCGGACAACTCCCCGCCCACGTACCGCATGGCGCGCATCCGGTCGTTGGCCATCTGCATGGGCGGCATTTTCTGAAACGCTCCGAGCATCTGAGCCTTGAAACGTTTCTTGAGCTCCTCGCGCAGCTTGTCCCCGCGTACAGGATCCGCCACCACACGCGTCGCGGCCGCCACGATGTCCTTGTCTTTTTCGCCGACAGCCGCCAGGGCGTCCTTCCAGACAGCCAACCGGCCCTGGTTATCCACGGACTTCTCCGCCTCCCCGGGAAGCACCTCCAGTTGAGAATATTTTGCCTCCATGGTGCCGAGCGCCGTCAGCAATTGCGTGGCGGCCTCCTGGATCGCCGCGTGTGAAAGCACTTCACAATTTTCTCCGAACTCCGCGACGCGCACTTCAAAAGGCAGGTCTGTTGCCTGGAGCGGGACTTTCCGGCGCAATGCTTTGCCCGTGAAGGAGACAACCTTTTCGCGGCCGTCCGGCCCGGTTTCGCCCGTGGCGACCAACTCAACTTCCCGATGCGCCTCGGAATAAGCGAGGGTCTGGCCTTCCCCCAGATCGAAGCGCATGAAGCTTTCTCGGGAGAACATGTCGGTCACCAACTGGCCCAGCAAAAGAAGAACAATCCCGGCGTGAGTGAGATGAATGCCGACTTTTTTCCAGGACAATTGAAAGCGCTTGATGTGCGCGGCCACGAGGTTAATCAGGAGCGAAAACCCGATCGTGTAACCTCCCACAAACACGGGAGGCACCCACCACACGTCCCCCGCCCTCCGGAACACGAGGTAGCTCTTGAACCACCTTTCCTGAGCCTCCCAAAGCCCCTCATGCACCTGCGCCAGTGTCCCCAGAAACACCAGCAACGTACTCAAAACGAGCAGTACGACCGTGACGCGGAGGGAGGTTAGAAACTTCCAGAGGTTTTGGCTTATCATGAAGGGAGAGGGGCTCAGTCAAATGAAAGGACGCAAGGCGCCAGTATGGCTGTATTAGATATAAGCCTGAAAGCAAATTGGAATTAGCCTCCAGTCTCTTTAAAACCCCGTTCCGAGCCGCGCCCCGGCACGCCGTACTATTCCCCGGCGATGGTCGCCAGCTCGCGCTGCAGGCTTTGCTTCAACATCTCCTCCATCTCCCGCAGACTTGCCGGAGACCCAATATCTCTGAAGTTTTCCACCTGTTCGGAATCCCACGCCAAGCTGACCGCCAGCGGTTCGGTATCGCCATTGTAGGCGCCCTTGATCACTTCGGGCGCTCCGTACAGAGCCGCATCACCGACGCCTTCAAGTTTTCCAGACAAGGTGAAGGAGGCCGCCGGTAGACGATCCGCCACGACACTGAATTCGTTGCGCTCGCTGGCAACGCCGTCTTGCACGACCTGTGAGGCAGCGTCCCATTCGTACACGACGGGCGCCTGCACGAGATTGGCGGCACTGCCCCAGACCCAAAGCGAACGGCCCGGAGTGACGGTGGTGGTGCCACTGGTGGTTAGAGCCTGGCGTTCCAACAACCAGTATCCGTTGCGATCAGCGGCTGAAAGCGCGGCGGTGGCCTCTACCCAGTACACCCACCAGGAGGCGCGCGCAAAAATTGTTCCCGTGGAGCCAGCCGTTACACCGGGGGTCAACGTGCTGCCCGCGTTCAGCACACTCAAACGCGCGGAGGCCTCCACACTTCCCGCCGCGTTTGTGATCCGCACCGTGTACTGGCCTGCCTGCGCCGTTCCGGCGTTTACGATCCGGTACCCTGCTGCATTTGCCTTGGAGATAGCCACCCCATCCTTGCTCCACTGGTAGGTCACAGGTGTGTCGGAACTTACTACAACGGTGAAGTTGACTGATGAAATTGCGCCGCCAACAACCCCTCTGGAGACAGGAGCCACAATCACAACCGGCACCCTCTTGATGTCGAGAAGTACTGGGCGACTCGTCACTTTTTCGCCAGTCGCCTGGCGCGTCACTGTAAGAGCATACAATCCGCCATCCATCAACGATGCAGAGCTAATCCGGTACTGATCGGTGCCTGTATTGACAAGACCCTTGCCGTTCAAAGTCCATTGGTACTCGAGAACATCGCTGGAAGAACGCATCCCGCTCACGCGCGCCAGTAAGTTGACCGCCCCGCCCAGCGGCACTGGATCGGGCGTGGCAATCTCGACGCCAAGCTTGGTGCGTACGTTTACCGCGGCCACGTCGCTGTAGGCGACCCCGGCGGCATTGCTCACGCGCACTTGGTAGAGGCCGCCATCCGCTGCCACCGCAGTCCCGCGTGTCAAGAGCGGACGGGTTTCCTCAGGGAGCTCCACCCCGTCTCGCAGCCACTGGTAGGACAATTCCCCACCGCCTGTTGCAATCACATTCAATCCAAAGGCGTTTCCTTCATCCAAACTCACGGCCGTCGGTTGCGTGGTGATCGACACCCGTGCAAGGACGCTGAGAGAACGCGTCCCGCTTTCCATCACAGCGTTTGTCACGGTGTTGCGCACTCTGACCTTGAAGAGGGAGGCCGTAGTCCAACTCTCAGGTGCGGCCTTAAGAGTCAGTTCCGAAGTCAACGTGCCACTGTAAAGAGTGCCTTCCGAAACCGGATTTCCATTGCGATACCAGGTGTAGGCATAGTTGCCAGAAGATGCATTGCGCACCGACACGCTAAGCTTCACGGCATCGCCTGGAGTGACCGTTTCGGGGACCTCGAAGGCTTCGATCTTCGGATCCACAACCAGTGTGACTCCCGGACTCCCGGCGAACGTCGCGCCATTGCTCACAATGACGTCATAAGCGCCATCCGTATCGTTGGCCACAGGAGGCAACGCATAGGTGATTGTATAAGATCCGCCGGCCACAGACCGGGATGCCGTGCCAGCGCCCGAGGCGAGGTCCACCCCGTCTTTGCGCCAGCGATAAGAAACCGACGTACTGTTGGAGGCGTCAGAAACCCGCGTGCTCAACTGCAATCCCGAGGTGCCCGCAACCAGGGTGTTCGCATTGCCGGAAACTAATGCCGGCTCTGTTTCAAACTTCAGATTTTCCGGCGATGAAACTCCCAGCGTCACGACGCTCGAAACGGTGTTGCCGTAGTCGCTTCCGATCTGCACCCGGTAGGAACCGCTGTTCAGGGTGCTAATCCCCTTTAGAGTCAGCACAGGCTGCGTTCCGTTCTCAAGGGTGCTCCAGGTTCCTCCCGAAAGTTTTTCCCATGCAAATGTCAACGATCCAGCCCCGGTGACTTCAGCCCTGAACGTGGCGGTTCCACCCACCGAACCCAAGGCGGACTCAGGCTGTTTGACGACCACCGGATTCGGGTACACAACCAAAGGAACGCTGGCACTTAGAGTCGAACCGAACGCATTGGAAACGAGTACGTCGTAATATCCCGCATCTAAGAGCGAAAGGACCTTCGGACCAAATTGGAGCGTCACCCCGGCGCCACCCACCCACACGGAACCTGAAGCCCCGCTGATGGCGATGCCGTTCTTGCGCCACTGGTAGTTCACGAGACCCGCCAGCGTATCGTTGACGCGCGCGGAAACCCCAAAAGTCGACCCCACGGCGCTTTGGACGAGTCCCTGAGGTGAAACAATCGTCACCGCCGGAGGAGTGTTCACGCTCAGGCGGGCAATCGCCATCGGCTCCTGGCCAGTCGCAGGCACCTGGGAAAAGCTGTTCGATATCCTCACCCCATAGGATCCGGCATCCCCGGGCATAATCGACCTGATGTAGTACGCGTCTGGAGTGTACGCGGCGTTTGCGGTGCCGGCGGTCACTGTCGTCCAGGTGCCCGCGTTGAGCGCCTTGAAGTACCACTGGTAATGAACGTCGCTGCCGAGGGCTGCCACCTTGAATAGCGCGCTTTCTCCCTGGGTAAGCGCCACCGTTTTTAGCGCTGTGCCCGCCGCAAATACCACGGGATCGTTTACCACGACCGAGACGGGGACACTGTCCACCGCGTTGTTCACCTTGCCGTACACACGCACCTTGTAAGCAGTCTGGTGCGCTTCCGAAACGGGTTCGATGACAAGGGTTCCCGAAGACTGTACAGGAAGCGCAACCCAGCTGCCCGTCGTGCGCAATTGGCGGTAGAAAGTAAACACATGAGGCTCCTGCAGGTCCCCAGTCGTGGCGGCCGTCAGAGTCAAAGTACCGCCCGGATTCACAACCGCATTGCCAGTTAGCGTGACGCTCACGGGGTCCATCACCCGGAGCGACGCTTTTTCACTCACCACCGTGCCCGCCGCGTTGGAAAGCTCGACCCGGTAATCTCCCTCATCCGTCTTCTGAACGGAGTCCAATACGCAGGTGCTGCCCGTCCCGGATCCCACGGTTGCGCCGGGAACCGGTACCCACAACGGGGTTCCAGTCCTGCGGAAGAACCACTGGAAGCTGGTATCCCCTGTGACAGAAGCCGCGACGCTAAACAAGGACTTGTCCCCTGGCTTCACCGGTGCTGGTTCGATCGGCTGTGCCAAAATCTTTGGCAGCGCTCTGACTACCAAAGTCCATGGGGCGGACTGCTCTTGTACAAAAGTACCGTCGCCCTTAGGAATCTTGACCGTTGCGGTGTAAATCCCGGCATCCTCTGGTGCTATAGCGAGCAGACTCAGAGTGGCTGTGTTTTTTCCAAGGACGGTGCTTGGGAGCAAGGCCCCCTCTTTGGCCCAGTCAAACGCCAGACCCTCGCCCTGCGTAGACAAGGCCAAGTTAATGTCCTCACCCTCATTGGCCAGAATTGTCTGGGTGAGTTTGAGCAATTCGCCGCTCACCGAGCCGTCCAAGAAGCCGGCCTTGTAAAGCGCGCGGGCGCTGTTGACAAAGACCAGTGCGCTATCGCTAACCACTTCAACCGAACCAGCCGACAACGCTACCGCGCGATAGTAAGCCGTATCCGCAGTGCTCAGGGTTCCGAACGAAAGGCTGCCTGAATGCATGCCGCTGGCAACATCGGTGATCGTGAGGCTGCCTGTCGTGACGTCCGCTCCGATTTTCTGCCACTTGGAAATCGTATACCCCTCCGCGGCTTGTGCCGTGAGCGTTAATGTCCCGCCCTCAAAGCCGGTGGAGGATTGGGGTTGGAGGATAAAGGCTGCGTTTGAAGCCTGGCTTAAACGGATTCCTTCCACCGTCGCCGCAGCACCCACCGGGCCGCTCACACTCACCCTGTATTCTCCGAGATCGGCAGCCGTCACTTCAGCCCAGGAAAGTGTATCGCCCGTGGCAGATAGAACCGTATCGTCCGCAGCCCTGGCTCCTACTTTTGTCCAAGTATAAACAAGAGGTCCGCTTCCGGAGGCGATGACTTTGAAGGCGGCGGAACGGTTTGTATCGCCCGTGGTCGCCGCAGAACGGCTGGCAGGAACAGCCACAATCTGGACTGGTTCGGAGACCTGCAGCAAGGCGTGCCTGGAGACTGTCGAGCCGATGTTTTGCGCACCGTCTTTCTTCGTCACCAGGCAGTCGAACACTCCCGTATCAAACACACTCACGTTGGCCCTCGTGTAAACCGCTGCCACGGCGCCCGAAATATCGATACCATTGCGGCGCCACTGATAGGAGAGAGTGCCGCCACCTGAAACCTCAACGGAGAAGGAGGCCGTTCCGCCCTCCAACAGCTTCAAGTCGGCAGGTCCATTCACAATCACAGGAGGAGCGGAAACGACAAGCTCAGCGGCATTGGAGAGCACTCCATTGACACTCACCGGATTGCGCACCTGAAGTTGATAAGAACCGGAATCCGCAGCTACGACGGAGGCCAACGTCAGCGTTAGCTTGTTGGCCCCAGGCACTGGGCTGCCATTGCGCAGCCACTGGAAGGAGAGCGGTCCGGTACCCTCAGCCGCGGCGGCAAAGGTTACGGGGGCTCCCGGGTTGAGCGCCCGGCTTTGCGGTTGCTGGGTGAAAGACACCTTTCTGTTCACCAGCAGGCGGCTCGCCGTGGTCACCATACGTCCTAAAGGGGTGGTGACGACTGCAAAGTAGAAGGCATCATCCGAAGGTTGAGCTTTAGCGAGGCTCAAAGTCACCCCAGTCTGCCCGCTCACAACCTGAACTGAACGCCCCAATCCGCGGTACCACTGGATGGAAGTCGATTCGATGCGGTTGAGCGCGAAACTCAAGTTCACCGGTTCATCCGGGTTCACGGTGGTGCTGGCCGCCGGTTGGGTGATGAAACGCCACGGCTCCCTTGCCTTCAAAGTGCACGGAGAACTGACAACACGCTCGAAATTGTTGGAAACAACCACATCGTAGACTCCCATTTGGCTCGTCAAAACCGAGGCCAACACCAGCTTCGAAGCCACGGCTCCGCGAATGGGTGTCCCATTAAAGCGCCACTGGTAGCGGATAACGCCGTCCGAGGCGTTGCCCGAGGCCACCACCGCGATGCTCGCCATGGAGCGCGACTCCACCTCCAAAACCGCAGGTAAGGCGGTAACGTTGAGCGGCACGGAGACGCTCAACTTCGCTTCCACTTCCCGAACCCCGTAAACAACGTCCGTCACCACAAACTTGTAAACGCCAGCGTCCCCGGCAGCCGCCGCGGGAATCGTCAACGTAGGCGCTGCCTCGTTAACCAGCCGCTCGCCATTGAAGAACCACTGGTACACCAGAGCCGCCCCTGCTTTCGCCGGAACTACCACGGGGGCAAAGACCACCGGCTGTCCGGGACGCGCAAGCACATCCGCAAGTCCGTTCACCACCGGCGGCTGCAGGACGGAAAGCTGTGTCGTGCGTACCGTAAACCGCGCCTTTTCCGCCCCGCCCGAGACCGCTGTCACCACTAGGTCATAGATGCCGGAATCGGCATCCGCTGCTTTCGGGATCGAAAGAGTGCTCGTGTTTGTGCCGTTAAATCTCGGCCCGTCGGAAAGAGCGCTTCCATTTAAACGCCATTGGAAAGCATACGCGACGCCTTCCTGTGCCGTTAAGGACGCGGTAAACCTCAACTCAACGGCATCACCCCGGGCGCACTCCACTTTGCGAGGCGGCAGGGCTGTACCCGGCTGTGCGTCTCCCAAAACACCCCCATTGGCTCCCGCCTGCGCAAGTTCGTTGGGGACAGAAATATTTAACTCGGATAAGGAGACTTCGCGGCTGGTGCTCTCTCCAAATTCGTTGGATGCCACCACCCAATAGGTCCCGGAATCCCTCGTGATATCCACCTTCGGAATCACAAACTCCCGCTGCGACCCATTGCTCACAACGGATCCCACACTCTGACCCACTCCACGGCGGTACCACTGGAACTTTGCGGCGGAAAGATCATCGAGCGTCACGCTGAACCGGGCGACGTCTCCTTTATTCACTGCCAGAGACTGAGGATGCGCCAAAATATTGGGTGCCGAATGAACCGTCAAACTCGCGGGTAAACTCACCCGTTCGTTAATCTCGTTGTAGACAACCACATCGTATTTGCCGTTGGATCCCTTTGAGAATGCGGAGGCGCCCTCCACCTTGGAAAGCACCAAAGTCTCAGACTGCGAACCACTCACGCGATTGGACTCGTCGACAAGATCCACACCATCCTTGCGCCAGCGATATCCCAACGAGGCGGTGCTTAACATGGGAGACCCCGTCGCCAAAACGCTCAGCCGAACCGTCTGGCCGGGGGTGGATGTTTGAGTAATGGGGTGCTGCAGAATGTTTACCCCGTTCATAATATTGACCACTGCCGAGCTGCTCGTCTGGCTTCCCGCCACGTTCTCGACCAGCACGTCGTAAACACCCGTGTCAGCATCCTTGGCATTTTCAATCATGTAGAACGCCTTGTCCGGTGCGCTGCCCAGAACGATTCCATTCCGGCGCCACTTGTAATGAAGCGTCTCGGTGCCCGTTGCCCGCACGGTCAGCGTGGCGCGGTTGCCTGACACGACCGCCGTGCTGGCCGGGGAGACCGTGATCGAAGGCGCCTGGTTCACGGCAAGGCGTGCGGCATTGCTAATGGAAGATCCGTAAACCTGCGTTACCACAACGTCGTACGCACCCGCATCTGCCTCCTTGACGGATGCCAAACTCAAACGTGCCTCCACCTGACCCGCAAGAGCTCGGCCGTCTTTGCGCCACTGATAGGTAAGCCCCGTCCCGGCGGCTACGACCTCAAAAACCGCTGCGTTGCCCGGATTGACCACCAGGGAGGCCGGCTGCTGCAAGATCACGTCGATGTCTCTCACGGCAACAGAGGCCGCTGTTGATGTCACGCTCCCGCGTGCATTGGAGACCGTGACCCGGTATCCCCCGGCGTCGCTGGAACGGAGACCGGAGAGAGAGAGCGTCCCCGTCGTGGCTCCGGCAAGAGCGTTCCAACGCCCTCCCCGTTCACGTTCCCATTGATAGGAGAGCTGGCCTCCACCCTGCGCAGAAACCGTGAGACTCGCGGAGCCGCCATTGTTAGCAACCACTCCGGAAGGGATACTCACCACGCGCACCTTTTCCAAAAGACTCACCTGAACCGCCGGCGAGGTAGCCGTCCCCAAGTCCAGTGTGCCTGATGCAAGCGCCACAGAGGAGCGGACGACCACATGGTAGGACGCAGGGTAGTCGTCTGCGGTTACATTATAGACATTGGTGAAGCCGCCAGCCCCAGGCGGCAATAGCTGGCCATTCTTGTACCATTCCCAAGTCTTGACGCCCCCCCCCGTGGCAATCGCCCGCAATTGCGCGGTGGCGTAGGGTGCGGCTTCATTGGCCGGAAGTAGATTGATCACAGCCTGAGGGTTCTCTACCAAACGCACAGGGTCGTAAATCGCCACCCGCGCTGCCTCGCTGGCGACGTCCAAACGGCCGCTGGAAACCACGACATCATAGTCTCCGGATTGTGCCGCCGAGGCCTGAGAAAGCGCGAGTACCGGATAAGTGGCTCCCGGCAGTGCGACCCCGTTACGACGCCACTGGTAACGCAGTCCGGTGGTCCCGCGCGCGGAAACGGAGAGCGAAACAGGTTCGCCCGAACGCAGGGTTTGGGCTATCGGTTGACTGATAATCTCCAGAGTACTGATAAAGCTGAGGCTGGCTGGGAAGCTCACCTCGGGGTTGCCGATGCGGTTGCTGACCACCACATCATAAGTGCCCTCTAAAGAGAGGTCGGCGCGGGCAATGGCAAGTGTCGCACTGCTGACGCCGGAGAATGTCCCGTTGGCAACGAGCGCCTTACCATCCTTGCGCCACTGGTAGGTCAAGGGATCCGTACCCGCCGCTTCGACCTGGAATTGCACAGACCGGCCTGCGTTGACTGCCTTGGATACAGGCTGCAGTGTGATCCTGGCTGGGATGCGCACATCCACCTTAGCCGCATTGCTCGTGATCGAGTTGATACGATTGCCCACGCTCACGTCGTAAGATCCAGCAGTGGATTCCGAGACCTTCAGCACCAGAGTCGCCTGTGTTCCTCCCGAAATTGCCACTCCGTTTTTACGCCATTGATACGACAACTCGCTTCCCGTAGCGGAGACGGCGAGAACGATTGTCGTATTCAAATCCGCCGTGAGGTTTTCAGGTTGAGCAAGGATTTGAACGGGCTGGCGCACCGCCAACACGGCTGGACTGCTCACTGCGGAATTCAGAACCACTCCCGTGAAGGGATCCTGAATGTACACACGCGCCGCAAGACTGATCTTGTCGTCAGAGTCTGAAGCGGCGGCAAGGCGGTACTCGGAGTCGTTAGCTCCTGGAATCACCTGCCCATTTTTGAGCCACTGATATTTCAGGGCACCGCCTGACAGGCTCAAGTCTCCTCCGGCGGCCTTTACTGTGAAGAGGCGAGATTCACCCGGCGTGAGTAATGCCCCTGCAACGGGACTCACCAGGATGCTTACCTTCTGAAGAACTCGAAGGGTAGCGGTGGACGTCACTTCGCTCGTGGAGTTGGAAGCTTTGAAGGTGTAAGTTCCCGAATCCAGTGTGCCGACGGAAGCAATCACCAGAGCCCCCCCAACCAGGCTCCCAGAGCGGACTGGCAGGGGACTCACGCGCGTCCACAGTTTGACCAGATCATCGCCAGAAACGCTGAAACTGTTCCATTCAAGGCGTTGCCCCTCCAAAATCGTGACCGGCAGCAAAGGCGTGAGCAACGTGGCAGGCGCCTTGCGTAGCGCCACGACATAAGCGGCGGCAATTGAAGAGCCGGCATCATTGGAAACGACCGCATCATAGCTTGCCGCCTGATCCGCCTTGTCAATGCTCAGGGTATAACTACCGGAGAGCGCCGCGGCATTGGCAACGGGCAGACCGTTGCGGCGCCATTGGAAGCGGTATGCCCCCGGATTAGTCAGGCCGCTCACGGTCAATGTCGGCGTAGCACCAAGTTCGTAGGGGCCATTCACGCTGGGCTGCACCGCAAGACCGGCCGGCGGCGCCAAAAGTTCAGAGATCACCACTGGGGCGGACGTCACGCTCGCCCCTCCCACCCAGGCAGGAGACGCCGCCTGCGCATAGGAGCCGTTGGAAACCATGACCTTGTAGCTTCCCATCAGTTTCTCCTCTTTGTCCAAGGGGGTCATCAAAAGCCGCGCTGAACGGGCGCCATTCACGATCTGTTTGCCGGTCAACCCATCAGTCAGCGCCACATCCACGCCGTCGATCACGCGATACCACTGATACACAAAAGGACCCGTTCCTTCCAGGATACTCACTTCAAGACCCAGCGGCTGCCCTGTGCGGATACTCCGGGTCTGCTTGGCGAAAAGCGCACCGTCCAGCTTGACTGGAACCAGTGCATTCACCGGAGCCGGGGAACTCACGACGGAGAGGCTCGTACCCCCCACAACGCTGGCGACGACCACATCGTAAACGCCGGCCTGCGCTGCGGTAAATGAGCCGAGTGTCAGCGTGGAGGCGTTGATTCCTGAAAAGCCCGCCGCCGAGACGACCAAAGAGCCGTTGCGACGCCAAGCATACGAAAGCGATCCCCCCGAAATGGCTGCGCTTGCAGACAGCGTCACGACCCGACCTTCAAGCGCGGTCACGCCTATCGGTTGCGTCACGATTTCCAGGGTCGGCACCTGCAAAACAGCGCGGTCGTAAACCGTCCCATACCCGGCTACCCTTGCTTCCACATCATACACGCCCGCATCATTTCGCGTGATTTCCTGCAGATTCAAAACAGCACCCGAGGGGTATTCGGTTCCGGCGCGTTTCCAAACATACTCAACGGTCGGATTCCCCAGGAATTCGGAGTTCACCACCGAAGCGGTGAACCTCTGCGAACTTCTCTGGAAGGCAATCGCGCCTGGAGGATCCACGCGGAGGATGGGGGTGCCCTGCTCTACGCTCAACTCAGGACTCGGCACCAAGACGCCCGCAAGCGAAACGCTCACACGATACCTGCCAATGTCAGAAGTCGACGCCGCGCTTTTTCCATAAGTGGCGCCGGTTGCACCTGAGATCAGCGTTCCGTTGCGGTACCATTTGTAGGCGGCGTCCGGGGTGGCCGCGGCGGCAAAGCTCGCAGATAAAGTGAAGGGTTTGCCCGGAAGCAAGCCGCGAGGCGCCCCTGCCCCGAGGCTGCCGGCGACAAGCAGAGTTGGGGCGTTCACCGTGAATGGCCTGTGCTCGACAACGCTTGTGGTGCTTTCCACGGAGCCAGCGCTGTTTGTCGCAACAACCGTGTATCTTTCCACACCCACCTGAGTGCTCGCGGGCAGCCGGAACGTGGCGCTTGTTCCGCCCGCAGTCAGCACTTCACCATTCCGCTTCCACTGGTACGTGGGCGCCGGGATTCCTGTCGCTGAGGCAACCAGTTGAGGTGTCTCGCCCCAGTTTGCAACCAGAGAAGCCGCTGGGTTAAGAGTGAACTGCGGTAAAGAAGGTGCCACCGTGAGCGTGAGGAAACTCGTGGTTGTTCCAGATGCGTTTGAGGCAGACACCAAGACGGTCTTCACTCCAACTGCCGCCGTCGTTCCGGAGATGAGTCCGCCCGGGTATATGGCCAACCCATCTGGCAAGCCCTGTGCCCTGTAATCAGTCACTGTTCCCTTCAGAACCTCAAGCTGGTAACTGAAGGCCACACCCGCGGTGGCAAGCGCCGTAAGGACATTCGCGAACGTCGGGGCCGGGGGCAGAACCGTCAACGCAAGCGTGGCGTTTCCTGACCCGCCCTCGTTGCTCGCGGAGAAGGTAATCGCTGCAGAACCCGCGGCAATCGGCGTGCCGGAAACAAGACCGGTGGCGGTGTTGAGAGAGAGGCCAAGAGGCAGCGCGGTCGAGGCGTATTTGGTGGGCTGGTTGGTGGCGGAGATTTGATACCGGAATGCGGCCCCAGCGGCGGCAGTCGCCGTGAGTTCGCTCCCGATCACCGGAGCCTGCGGAACCACTTTCAGCGAAAGAACAACCCCTGCGCCCGGTAAAGAATTAGCCGCTCCCAAGGTCACGGCATACAACCCAGGCACCGTCGGAACACCCGTAATCACCCCCGTGCTGGCGTTCAGAGCGAGACCGGCAGGAAGAGGTGCAGCCGAGTAGGTCTTCGGACTGTTGCTGGCCTGAATGGCGTAATTGAAAGGCACCCCGGCAGGAACGGTGAGATTCAGGACACCTGAGAGCACAGGGGCGACAGGCTGCGGGGTCAATGTGAGCACCAAGTTTGCGGTCCCAGTTCCGCCTGCATTTGTCGCCTGCAGAGCCAGCGTAAGAGAACCGCTGCCCGTGAGTGTTCCTGAAAGCAGCCCCTTGTCCTTGTCCAGGCTCAACCCAACCGGAAGGCCCGTGACCTCATAGTGAGTTGGATTGTTGGACGCTGTGATTCCGTAGACAAAGCGTGCGCCGATTTGAGCGGAAAGCGCAAGCGCCCCGCCGATGACAGGCGGCGCGGGCACGACCGTTACCGCAAGATCTGCGGTACTGGAACCGCCGCCATTGTAGGCCTCCAGACCAATCACATAGCTGCCCAAAGCCGGGAAGGTGCCAGAAAGCAAGCCCGTGTCGTAGCTGAAGCGGATCCCGGGCGGCAAATTCTTCGCGATGTACCCGGAGGCGTTTTCCGCGACAATCGGGTAGGAGAATGTCCCGCCAAGAATGGCCTGTACTGTGAGAGGGCTGCTGAAAACGGGCTTGGGCGGGCTGACCACGAAGACGATCGGGGCGGTGCCGACGCCGCCCGCGTTGGAGGCGGTGACGGTGACGATCGTTCCGCCCAACAGCGTTTGAGCTGAAGGCGTTCCCGAAATGAGCCCCGTCGCGGCGTTGATGGACAAGCCCGCAGGAAGACCCGCCGCGCCAAAGCCAGTGGCGTTGTTGGCTGCCGTTGTCACCTGATACGAGAATGTCCCGCCCACCACCGCAAACGCGTTCAGGGTGTTGTTGATCGTCGGAGCCTGCGGCAAGACCGTCACATTCAAAGTCGCGGAACCGGCGCTGACATCCGGTTCCACGGCATTCGAGGCCGTCAGCACCAGGGATACCGTTCCGGCGGCCACTGGAACCCCGGAAACCGTTCCGGTGAGTTCATTCACCGCCAAGCCCGCAGGAAGCGATAAGACACCGAATTTTTTCGGGGTGTTTGCCGCGGTGATCTGGTACTGGAACACGTCCCCAACCTTCGCGGTGGCAGTGAGCGAACTCGTGATGACAGGGAGCATCTGCAACCTCGCAGGGGCGCTGGAAACGACCAGCGTACCCGAGCGCACCTCCACCTGATAGGTCCCAGTGCTGAGTGCATCTACAGAAACAACCTGCAGCGAGGCGGAGGTGCCGTCGGCCACCAACGACCCGTTATGCAGCCACTGATATGCCAACGGTGCGGAACCTGCGGTGCCTACGGAGAATGTGTAGGAACCGCCCTCTGCAATACTCCTACCCGCGGGCTGTTGCGCGATCGACACCACGCTGACCGAACCGCAGGAAACCAAGCTCACCTGGCTGCCTTGGGTGATCTGCGCCTCGTACATCCCGTCATCCGCGGCGGCCAGACTCGGAATCACAAATGCTGCGGAAACCGCGTTCGGAATTACCTGCCCATTTCTGAACCACTGCACCGAAGTCCCCACAGGCAAGCTCCCCAAGGTAAAGAACACGGTCTCGCCCTCGGCGAAAACCACACGGTCAGGCTGGCGGGAGACACCTCTGGTCAACAAGAGTGAAACGGAGTTGCTCGCCCACACAAGGCTCGCGTCGTACTGACCGAACTTCGTGTCAGCAAGGACCAGACCCGCGGTGGGCGCATTGGACCCGTTGAAGGACAGCAGCGTGTAGCTGCCGGTTGCCGGCAGGTTCACTCCTTGCGCCAGGCTAAGCTTAATGGTGTTCGTACCGGACAGCGAAAGTCCGTTCGGATTCGAAACCAAAATTCCATCGCTGTTAAATGTCGAGTTGAGTCGGAAGTTTAACTCAGCTCCACCGGTCAGCGTGAGTCCTCCAAGGGTTAGTTTTCCGGGAGCCTCGGCATTACCCGGGCTCAGAATCCCGCCCGCTGCCACCGTCACATTTCCCGCCGTAGCGCCGGCTCCTGCGAGGGTCGCGCCGCCATTGAGGGAAATGGCGCTCTGATTGGCACTTGAACCCATGAGCAGGAGTGTTCCCTCCACGAGGGTTGTCGCTCCGGAGTAGGTGTTGATTCCTGCGAGCGTGAGCGTGGCGGATCCAGCCTTCACCAGAGTGCCGTCGCTTCCGGAGATTTTACCGGAGAAGAACAAATCCGAGGAGGATTGGATGGCAAAGGTGCCACTCTGGAGGTTCAGCGTTCCGGAACCCAGGAGGCCCGCAATTTGCTGATTTCCAGACACAAGCAACGAGGCTGGAAAAGCGATCGTGACGGTTGCGGCGTTGGACACGGCGCCCGGCGCAAGGCTCAGGGACTGGCCAACCCCTTCAGCCCTTGCCTCCAAAATACCTGCATTGATTTTGACTACGCCCAGATCGTTCAATCCCTGCTGCAAAGTGAGGTTCCCGGCCCCCTCTTTCACGAGGCCCGCTGCCGCCCCGCTGCCGGAAACCCTTCCACTCAGGGTGAGGCTCGCACCGCCTGCGACTGTGAAGGCCGTTTCCTTGGGCAGGAAGATATTCGCGTCCAACGCGTGTGTCCCGCCGGATGCTACCACGCCGAGCGAACCCGCATAAACACTTCCAATGGTCCCAGTGAAGGCGATGGTGCCGCCACCCAAAAGTGAGATCGAGCCCGAGCCACCAAGCGTGAGCGCCGCTAAGTTCAGGGTGGTCCCGTCTCCCGGAAGCGCCACGGTGATTCCCGCCGCTGCCGCTACAAAGCTTGCCGTGTCACCCGCCGCGATGCTGGCCGCCCCGTCCAGACCCGGCCGCCCGCCAGCCACACTCCACTGATTCCAATCCGTCCAGGATCCTGAAGCGCTACCGCCCCAAACGCCCTGGCCGTTGTAAACAAACCCCTGCACCTGGGCTGTTTGAGCCGCGAGGGTGAAAGGTGAAAGACCACTGCCCGTCTGGCCGCGCGAGACCAGACTAAAGCTCAGGGTCCCCGCCTTGAGACCCGCCGAAGTCATGTCTGAACCTGTGTAGTTCACGCTCAGTACTCCGCCTGTTCCCGCCGCAAAAGTTCCCGCCCCGCCGAGGAGCGATAGAGGCCCCTGAGCCGTGGTGCTCACCTGCAGATTGTCCGAGTAACCGTCTGTCAATCCGGCGTTGCCGAAGAAGAGTGTGCCCCCGCCAAAGGAAGCGGCGCCAAGGCGGACGCGTCCCAAATCTACAACGGAGGCGCCCAGAGCGAGGGAGGCCAGTCGGTACACGTTCCCCGTCACGGTGAACGCCTGCGAACCGCCAATCAGAGCAGAAAGCCCGCTCGTCCCGGTGCCGTCAGAAGCGTAGTTTGCCAGCACCGTTCCCGTTTTGGCACCTGCCGTCGCAGTTCCGTCCAGCGACACCCGCAACGTTGTGCTGTTGGCGCTCCCTGCCGCCAGCAGATTGAGCGTCCCGCTGGCCACCGTCGCATCACCCGTGGCGCCATCAAGGCTCACGTTCAATTTTTCGCTGTATCCATCCGCAAGGGCCGTGTTCCTCACGTCCACCGTTCCGCTCGCAAAGACCGTTCCTTCGCGCACTGCCGCGAGCGTCACCGTCGAGCTCCCCAACGTGCCCACCGCAAGGCGGTAAACATCCCCAGTCAAATTCACCGTCTGCGAGCCGCTTGCCGCAATGCCCAGTTCGCTAGTCCCGGTGCCGTTGGTGTTAAACCCAACCACCACGCTGCCGGACTGCCGGCCGGCGCTCGCAAACACATTGGAGCCCAAGCCCAGCGTGAGCGTTCCGGCGGCGATCGATCCAGCCGCCACCAGAGACGTGCTACCGGAGGCCACGGCAAAGCCGTTGGTGCCCGTAATCAGCACGTCCAGTTTTTCGCTGAAAGCATCCGCCACCTGCATGTTTTTCACATCCACCAGCGTCGTTCCAAACACGCCGCCTTCGCGGATGGCTGCGAGAGAAAGTGTTCCGCCCCCGGCGAGGAAAGTTCCGCCAGCCAGCAACGATCCGGTGGCCATCCGGAACACGGAGCCCGTGATGTTCGCCGTCAGCGTTTCGAGGTTCAGCGTTGCCAGCCCCGTCCCGGCCTGTCCCACGGAGGACAACGCAAAGTTTAACGTGCCGCTCTTAAGACCAGCTGTCGCCACATCACCGGTGTATCCGACGTCTACGGTCGCCAGTGTTCCGGCGGCCAACGTTACCGAGCCGCCGCTCAAAGCGAAACCACCCGAACCGCTGCCTGCGACGCCCAATAGATCGGAGAACGCATCGTTTGCGGAAATATTTCCAACGTTGATGGTCGTTCCTCCAAACGTGCCACCCACCCGGATATTGCCCAGGTTCAGGTTGATCGCACTGAGCGAGCCAGAGGCCAGACGGTACACGTTGCCAGTCACCGTGAGCGTCTGTGAGCCGCCCGCGATCGCGGAAAGCCCGCTCGTCCCGGTGCCGTCTGAAGCGTAGTTCGCCAACACTGTTCCCGTCTTCGCGCCGGCGCTTGCCGTTCCGCCCAACGATACGAGCAGTGTCGCGCTATCTGCGCTTCCAGCCGCCAGCAGGTTCAGCGTCCCGCTGGCTACCGTCGCATCACCCGTGGTGCTACCAAGGCTCACGTTCAACTTCTCGCTGAAGCCATCCGCAAGAGCGGTGTTTCGCACGGAAACCGTTCCGCTCGCAAAGACCGTGCCTTCGCGCACTGCCGCGAGCGTCACCGTCGAGCTCCCCAACGTGCCCACCGCAAGGCGGTAAACATCCCCAGTCAAATTCACCGTTTGCGAGCCGCTTGCCGCAATGCCCAGTTCGCTAGTCCCGGTGCCGTTGGTGTTAAACCCGACCACCACGCTGCCGGACTGCCGGCCGGCGCTCGCAAACACATTGGAGCCTAAGCCCAGAGTGAGCGTTCCGGGCGCAATTGATCCAGCCGCCACCAAAGACGTGCTGCCGGAGGCCACGGCAAAGCCGCTGGTTCCGGCGATCAGGGCGTCCAGTTTTTCGCTGAAGGCGTCAGCCACCTGCGTGTTTTTCACATCCACCACCGTCGTTCCAAACACGCCACCTTCGCGGATGGCTGCGAGAGAAAGCGTCCCACCCTCGGCGAAGAAAGTTCCGCCAGCCAGCAACGAACCCGTGGCCATCCTGTAGACCGTGGCCGTGACGTTTGCGGTCTGTGTCCCCAGATTCAGCGTTGCCAGCCCCGTCCCAGCCTGTCCCACGGACGACAGCGCAAAATTTAACGTGCCGCTCTTGAGACCGGCTGTCGCCACATCACCGGTGTATCCGACGCCTACGGTCGCCAGAGTTCCTGCCGCCACCGTGGCAGATCCGCCACTTACGGCGAAACCATCGGACGCACCCGCCAACACACCCAGCAGATCGGAGAACCCGTCATTCGCCGCAGCATTGCTGATATCGATCGTACTCCCACCCACCGCGCCGCCCGCGCGGATATTGCCCAGGTTCAAGTTGATCGCACTGAGCGAGCCAGACGCCAGCCGGTAGACGTTGCCAGTCACCGTGAGCGTCTGCGAGCCGCTTGCGAGCGCAGAAAGCCCGCTCGTGCCGGTACCGTCGGAAGCGTAGTTCGCCAACACCGTTCCCGTCTTCGCACCCGCTGTTGCAGTGCCGCCCAACGATAC
>CANJZW010000081.1 GCA_947479475.1 Chthoniobacteraceae bacterium | reverse complement strand
CGTGCCTGCGCAGAGCCGATTTTCGCGTGTTTTCGCCTGGTATTGTATTTGAGGCCGGAGATGAGCGCCCAAATCTCGAAAAAAACGCGGATTCCAAACCGCGCGGATCGAACGTTTGTGAAAAACGGCTATTCACGGACAGGCTCTATACTAGCGGCCTTCTAAAGGAATAGCAATCCAACCCACAGCCTTTTCAACCTGCGGCTGTGGGTGGACGCCCTTTTCGGCACGCCTCTAGTGGGGCGCGGTCACTTCCCAGCTCTCCCCAAAAAAGCCGGCCTCGGCGACGCCCGCGGGGGCCTTTGGCGTTGCTGGGATGGAGATGTTCAGGAGGGCCCAGTCTGGCAGCTTGGCGATCTGTCTGGCATTGTTGAGGTAGTCGTACTCCCTGTAAGTAAAGCCGCTGTTGAGAACCACATAGTGGTCCGGAGCGAGGGGGTTTGGGTAGATGAGGGCTGGCAAGTGGTTGGCGGAGCTCACTTTTTTCCCGGCCATTTCCAGCGTCGCCTTGGTCCACTTGAGGGGGAGATTCGCCGCCACTTTTCCGATCAGGGAGTTGCTGGAAGGGTCGCCCCAAAGAATCACGTTTGCACCCGCAAGCTCTTCGGCAGTGACGGACTTGTCGTCGCGCACGAGGATTTCTCCGCGGAACTGTTTGCGCCAGTGCTCTACAAAGTGGTTGAGCTCCGCTTCGACCCACTTCGCCGTTTCGGGATGAAAAGGGACGCCGGTGGGGCGCACGACAATGAACTTAGTCAGGAAGGCATCATCGATGGGGCCCTGAAGCCCGGGCCGTTTGGCGAGGCTCGTTGTGAAAGGTTCGTCCACTGGGTACCACGTGCCGTTGACGTGGCGCAGATGCACGGCCCAGGAGCGATCGCTTTCCGGCGGGGGGGCGACGACCGACTGTCCGTCAATGAGCAGGGGTAGCGCAGCCAAAGGGTCCAGCGGATATTCCCCGGGGCCGCATTGGAGAGTCAGAGCTGTAACATTGCTGGTGCTGATCACGCATTGCCTGTTGAGGCGGTCAAGACTGGCGTCGACCCGGGCCTGTTCCCAGTGGTGGCGCATTCCCTGAACGGTTACCCAAGAGGAAGTTGGGTAACGGAGCGTGTAGGTTGCGAAATGGATCGTATCGGGAAAAGGATTCCTCCCGAGAGCCGCGATTTGGTCGATGCGCCTAGCCACCTCTTCCTTGGCTTCGGGGTGATACTTGTGGCCGGTCTTCGGGCCGATGATGTGGGTGAGGTTAAACCCCTCTTCGCGGGCTGCCTCCGCCATCTTTGTGGCGGCCTGTCGCTGTTTGTCATCTTCGCCGCTGTACGCCACGGTGGGGCAATTGGACAAATTGCGCACCCAGCCCGGGCAGTCGTACCAATGCCAGAGCTGCTGCTCGTACCAGGTGGGCGCGAGTACCTCGTCTTGGAAAACTCTGAGAAAATCCGGTGTTTCGCTGAAGCCGGCCCCGGGGTTGGATGCGACCCAGCGACTGGGATAGTGAACCGTGAACTGCCAGGCCGCCGCGCCTCCCATTGAAAAGCCCCGCATCACCAGACGCGCCGGGTCGATGCGATAATTCCGTTGCGCGTGCTCAAGCGCCTCGAACAGATCGACCTCGCCTGCGAACTTGTTGGCATTGCAGTAGCGGCCGTAGGGGTGGAGAACGAATGCTCCCTTTGGAGTGAATTCCCCGGCGCTCTTGCGCCGCTGGTCCAGGAAACTGAGTTCGCTGAGGTTTTCACCCCGCCCGTGACACCATACGTCAAGTCTGTGGGCCACGCCGCTTTCCTGCTGATACCCGCCCGGAATCACCAAGCCGTAGGGCTGCACGGAACCGTCAATACGCGAACGGTATCCGCGCACAACCAGGCCTGTCTGCGTGGTCCACGGTGACTGCCCCTCGCGGAGGCTTTTTGCCCGTGAAAAACCTTCTTCCAGAATTGAATTGGCCGTCGCTACTTCCTGGGGTTTGAAGAATTCGTCGAACCGGAGAGCCCAGTCCACCGCCTTGTGGAAAATTTCGACGTCAGGCAAAAGCGCCAGCAGGGCGGGCTTTTTCGCCAAGTCTGTCTGCAGGTTTGCGATCTGGCCGGCGAGCGACGTGATTTTCTCCTGGAGCGCCTTCCTGTCTGGCTCTGGAATCGCCACCCCGGGAGGAGGGATGGGTCGCACTTGATCGGCAATGTTGTCTTTAGGCCCGTCGGCGCGGGCTGATAGGACTGCGAAAAGTGCAGTGAGGGCGGTGAGAAGGGTGGGGGAACGCATAGAACAAGCTGCCAGTATGCGGAACACGGGCAAAAACTCCAGCACGCAGGAACGCGCTGTAATGGCCGTTATAAAATGAGCCTCCAGACTTTAAGGTCGAGAAGTGTCCCCACCAGCAGCGTCATACTCACCAGCGCGTTGATCTGGAAAAACGCCTTGTTGATTTGGCCCGGATCCAGAGTGGCAGCAAGCCGGTGTTCCCACACCAAGGCACACAGCGTGAGCAGGCAGGCAGCGCCGTAAAAGACGCCCAAACCGGCGCTTATGCCGAAGGCAATAAAAGAGAGAGCCGCAACAAGATGGAGGGCCTTTGCGAGCTTAAGGGCAGCCGGGATTCCAAATCGCGCAGGAAAACTGAACAGGCTGTGTGTCTGGTCGAATTCAGCGTCCAGAGTGCTGTAAATCAGGTCGAACCCGAATGTCCAAACAAGCACCGCGAATCCAAGGAGGAAGGGTTCCGGGGATGCCAGCGACGAGCGGACCGCGATCCACGCTCCGGCGGGCGCGACGGCCAGAGCTAGCCCGAGGAAAAAATGGGAAAAGGGGGTGAAGCGTTTTGTGAGGGAATAAAAACTCAGAATGAGGAGCATGAGGGGCGAGAGAGCAAAACACGCGGCGTTGAGCTTGTGGGTCGCCCAGATTGAGGCTCCCGCAGAAACCAAGAGCGTCGCCCCGGCCTGGGGCCTCGATACCAAGGTGTGGCGTTCGGAGGTGCGCGGATTCAACTTGTCGACGTGCCAGTCTGCCAGACGATTAAAGCACATCGCAAACGTGCGTGCCGAAACTGCGCACAAAAGAATCCAGCCTAGAGTGGCTGCCGAAATGTTGCCATCACTTGCCACCAGCATTGCGATCAAGGCAAAGGGAAGGGCAAAAACGGTGTGGGAAAATCGGATGAATGCGCCAAGTCGCAGCAAAAACGGCGGCCTCGCCGCAGGGGTGTCCATTCCTAAAACCTGTCCCAAAACGGACGTCGGGGCAATCATTCCTCGGGGTTGCGCGGGCCCAGGCGCGGGACTCTTGAGCGGATTGCTAGAAAACTACAGGCGTGTTAGTTTGTTAAAACACCTTATGGAAACACGCGAACGCATCCGCTCGGCTTTTGGCGAACACCTGCGGGAACACGGGCGTCCCCCGGAAACCGTTTTTGCATTCTGCAAACAGATTGAAATCCCCGAGCGTGATTTCTTTCGCGAGTTCGCGTCCTTTGATGCGGTTGAAAGTGATTATTGGGAGCACCTAGTATCTTCGGTAGTAGGTGCCGTTGAAGGGGGCTCGGAATGGAAAGAATTTAACGCACGCCAGAGGCTTCTGAGCTTCCTCTACGCATTTTGCGAAGCCTCCCTCGATCACCGTTCACTCATGCTCTCCCGCCTGGGGCCGCTTGGACCGCTGGCCAAACCCAACTTTCTCAAAGGTTTTGAGCGGAGCTTCCGCGTATTTGCCAAGGGGGTTTTGGAGCACGGTATGAGCGGGGGCGAGGTTGCAGAACGCGGTCGGCTTGCAGGCCTATACCCGGACGCGCTTTACACCCACTTCCGCAGCGTTGTTGATTTCAATCTGAAAGACGACAGCATTAACTACGAGCGCACAGACGCGTTTATTGAAAAAACCGTGGCGGTGGCCTTTGATCTTATCCGCACTCAGGTCGTCGACTCAGCCTTGGACCTGGCGCGGTTTTTAATTCCATGCCGCGACAGAAATCCGGCATGATTGAGCAAGATTCGATTGAAAGCACGCGGCTCTCGCGTGTTGCAGCGATGGCGGGCACCGGGGTGCGCATCGGTGTAAACTACCTGAAACATTACGGCAGGCGGGCTGTCGGCTCGGCCTCGGATTCCGACGTCCTTCAGGAGGCGAATGCCAAGGCCGTCTACGACACCTTCAGTCGACTCAAAGGCGGACCGCTCAAACTTGCGCAGATGTTGAGCATCGACCGAAACCTGCTTCCGCCGGCTTATGCGGCCCAATTTGCAAAGGCGCAGTATTCCGCTCCGCCCCTCTCCTATCCATTGGTAGCTCGGACGTTTCGCCGTGAATTTGGAAAAGAACCGTCTGAGATTTTCACGAGTTTTTCCAAGAACGCTGCCCACGGGGCGTCTATCGGACAAGTTCATCGGGCTTCAAAGGAGGGGCGCGATTACGCTGTTAAAGTTCAGTACCCGGGGGTCGCAGACAGTCTGCGCACGGATATTAGCGTTCTCAAACCTATCGCGCTCAGCCTTCTGGGGCTCAAGGAACGGGATGTCGCAGAGTATCTGGCAGAAATCGAGGTGCGTCTCCTTGAAGAGACTGACTACGCGTTGGAGTTGCGCCGGTCCATGCAGCTTTCTTCGCAATCTGCGCAGCTTAAAAACGTCCGTTTCGCGACGTATTATCCGGAATGGAGTTCAGCAAGGATCCTCACAATGGACTGGGTCGACGGCATGACCCTCGACAAATTTGCCGATGGCCCGGCCTCCCAGGCCGAAAGGAATGCGGTGGGCCAGGCGCTGTGGGATTTTTATGAGCACCAAGTCCACGTGTTGCGCGTGTTCCATGCCGATCCGCATCCCGGCAATTTTCTGGTAAAGGAGGGTCAGTTGTGGGTGTTGGACTTCGGCTGCACGAAAGCTTTGGAAGAGACTTTTTATCGGAAGCAGTTTCGCTTTTTGGACCCAACCCTCGCTGAGGATCCCTTCCGTTTTAATGCCGCTTTGGCCGCCCTTTCCATTGTTCTTCCCGAGGATGGTCCCGAAAAAAGGGCCCGTATCGTGGCCCTCTGCGCACGGTCCATTCGCCTGTTGGCGACGCCATTTTGGAGCGACTCCTTTGATTTTGGGGATCCGGCGTTCCTTCAGGCCATTTATGAAATGGGCGAGGCCAACGCCAGGGAACAACAAAGCGCCGACCTAAAGGGCCGCCGAGGGTCTGCGGACAGCGTTTACGTTCATCGAGCCTATTTTGGTCTCTACAGCTTGCTTAGCCGTCTGCGGGCACGCATTGATGTCTCTTTGCCTGAATCGATTAAATCAGGGACGTGACGCGGCCGCGTTTTGTTACCACCCCCCTTCATGAATCCTCTTCTAGAATCCTCCCTCCGCTGGTTGTGCGGGCGGTTCGTCCGTTTGTTTTATCGCCTGCACCTGCTTCCTTCCCACCGCCTGCCTGAGGGAGGCTGTTTGTTGGTGCCAAATCATTTGAGCTGGGCGGATGCCGTGCTGCTGCAAGTCGCCACACCGCGGCCCATCCGTTTTTTGGTGGATGATGCTATTTATCGCCGCAGAACACTGCGTCCCTTGTTCGCGGCAATC
The DNA here is from genome assembly GCA_947479475.1 of Chthoniobacteraceae bacterium. Lineage (GTDB taxonomy): Bacteria > Verrucomicrobiota > Verrucomicrobiia > Chthoniobacterales > Chthoniobacteraceae > Chth-196. Next base: position 15,369 of record CANJZW010000081.1, on the reverse strand, counting down.
GGCGCACTGCCCATTTCGCAGACACGAGCCAAGGAGGCCATCCGCACGGCCGCTGCGGCGCTCAAAAAGGGAGAGGTTGTCTGCATCTTTCCGGAGGGCGAAATCTCGCGTTCCGGGAGTTTGCTGCGCATTCAGCGCGGGTTTGAGTTGATCGCGCGGGAGGCACAGGCGCCCGTTGTGCCCGTGTGGTTGGATGAATTGTGGGGCTCTATTCTATCGTTTTCGGAGGGACGCTATTTTTTTAAGTGGCCCCGGCAGTGGCCTTATCCGGTGACCGTCGCTTTTGGGGAGCCGCTCCACGGGTCAGACGCTGCGGCTGGTTTGGTGAGGGAGCGGCTTTTGGATTTGGGCGAGCAGTGTTTCCAGCAGCGAGCCGTGATCAGAGGGCATCTGGGGCGCGCGTCGATAGAGGGGTTGGCACGCCAAGCGGGAACCGAAGTGCTAGTGGACGGAAACGACGACAGCCGTTTGACCCGGGGGATGCTTCTGGCTTTGGGCTTGGCGCTGGCAAACCTCTTGCGGCGCCAGTGCGCGGAGTCGCGGATTGCCATCGTGCTCCCGCCGGGTAAGGGGGCGACGATCGCGAACCTTGCCGTTGTCCTTGCAGGGAAGGTTCCCGTGAACCTGAATTTCACGGCAGGGCGCCCTTCGATTGAATCTGCCTGTCGGATTGCAGGTCTGCGCTGCGCAATCACAGCCCGGGTCTTCCAAAACAAGCTGCCCGATTTTGCGTGGCCAGAGCAGGTTTTGTGTTTGGAAGATTTGGCACCGCGTTTAAAATTGAAAGCAGTCGCGTGGCGCGGGCTCATTAGCGTCTTACCCACAGCATTGCTGGCTCGTTTGGCCGGGATGCCTGCGACGGGAGACCGCGCCGAGGCTGTGACTCTTTTCACGAGCGGTAGTTCAGGTGAGCCCAAGGGGGTGGTGCTTTCCCATCGAAATTTGTTGAGCAACGTGCGGCAGTTTTCCCACATGATTGGATTGAAAAAGGGGGATAGCATTCTAGCGTGCCTGCCCTTGTTTCATTCTTTTGGGAGCACAGTCACGCTCTGGTACCCGATCTTGGAAGGGTTGCGCATGGTGACCAATCCAAGCCCGCTCGATATTCCGAAAAACGCGGTGCTGATTCATAAGCACCAGGTTAAACTAATGTGTTCGACCCCGACGTTTTTGCGGGGCTACCTTCGCAAGGCTGAACCAGAGCAGTTGCGCAGTCTTCAACTCATTGTTACGGGCGCTGAAAAACTGCCAATGGACCTTGCCGAGGCTTTTGAAAGCCGTTTTGGCAAAGAGGTTCTGCAGGGCTACGGGTTAACGGAAACGTCTCCGGTCGCGAGCGTGAATGTGCCCGATCCCGCAGCTCCCTGGCCGGGTTGTCCTGTGCAGTCTTCAAATCGAAAGGGGGCTGTGGGAAAACTGATGCCCGGAATGAGCGCGCAAATTCGGGATCCTGAAACCGGCAAGAAACTAAGCCTCCACACGACAGGGATGCTCTGGCTCAAGGGTGCGAATATTTTCGAGGCGTATCTCCATGATCCGCAGCGCACTGCTGACGCCGTGCAGGATGGATGGCTGCGTACTGGAGATCTGGGGCGCTTTGACGAGGACGGCTTTTTGTTCATTGAAGGAAGAATGAGCCGGTTTTCAAAGATCGCAGGCGAGATGGTGCCTCACGAAACCGTGGAGGCGGCCGTCGTCCGTGTGCTTGAATTTTCAGGAGAGGAGAGGATTGTTGCGGTGACCGGCGTTCCTGATGAATCCAAGGGCGAGGCACTAGTGCTGCTCGCCTCGCGTGACGTCGACCTCTCGCTGTTGCGTGGCAAACTTGCGGCGGAAGGGTTGCCCAATTTATGGATTCCCCGCCGTTGGGTTTTGGTTGAAGAGATCCCGCATCTGGCGAGCGGCAAATTAGATCTTAGAAAACTTCAAGAGCTCGCAGCCATAACTTCCTGAAGACAGTTTTCATTCGGGTAGGAGTTCCGTTTGTTTGTTTAGTTTCCTTTATCGCCGCTATGAACGAGGCCGCTGAAGAGTTTTTGTTTTGTACGCCGGAACCCCGCCTTTTCGCGGGTTCGGGGGTGCCACACGCCTTGGCGGTCGCTTTCGAGGGTGGAGATGCGGCGGGCGTATTGCTGCTGGCCACGGCTCTTCTCAAGGATGAGCTGCCGCCCGAGTGCTGCTGGGCAAGGGAATGGGGTAAACGTTTTTTTGCGCAGTTGTGCCAGACTCGAGATCCGGCAAAAGTAAAAGATCCGGATGGGGATGAATTGGGTGCTATGTTGGCGTGTGCCCCTCCGATGCGGGGTGCAGAATACTTGAACGAAGATCTCTTGTTGCGACTCTGGGCTGAGTTCAGAAGTGCCGTCGCTTCGGCTTCGGCGGATCATGCGGGAGGGCTTGAAGGCTGGCTGAGGGAGGCGGGTGCGCTGTGGCACCTTGTCGGACGCGTGACGTTTCATTTGGCCGAAAACAAAAGGAACGCTGAACTGCCATTTGCTTTTTTGGCGACCTACACGGATCAATTGTCTGCCGATGGACGGGTGCAGCACACCCCATTGGGGAGGGCTTTGCTGGCCAGTCAAAAAAATCAAACCGCACTGGATGCCGTGCTTGAGCCCGTTCGCGCGGCGGCGCAAGCGAGTCCGCTAGTGCGGAATTTGTTGGAAACGAAGCGGCTTTTCCAGGCTCTGGCCTGGAGCCCCCAGGAAGCCTTTGAATTACTGCGTCAAATCCCTTTGCTAGAGGAGTGTGGTCTCGTGGTCAAACTTCCCGATTGGTGGAAGGGGCGTCGTGCCGCAAGGCCTGTTGTGAGTATCTCTGTGGACGCGCCTGAAGGAGCAGGTCTGGGGGTCGCGTCGATGTTGTCCTTTCGAATGGAACTGAGTCTCGGGGGAGAAAAGTTAACGGCCGAGGAGCTCAAGCAGATTCATTCCTCCCCTTCCGGCTTGGTGAATCTCCGAGGACAATGGGTGGAGGTGGATCGCAATCAATGGCAAGAGGCGATTGATCACTGGGGCAGGGTGCAGAGCGCCCACCAGTCTGGGGGACTCTCATTTCATGAGGGAATGCGATGGTTGGCAGGCTTTTCGCCCGGAGCTGAGGGCGATGCGGATGCCCCGGATCTGGATTCTGGACGGAACTGGACCGAGGTCGTTGCTGGGAAAAATCTGAAGGCCTTGCTGGAGCGCCTGCGCGAACCGCAGGAGGTTTCCGACGTGCCAGGTTTGTGTGCGACGTTACGGCCCTATCAGGCGCGTGGCGTGGCGTGGCTGCACTTTGTCAGCCAGCTGGGACTGGGAGCCTGTCTGGCTGACGACATGGGTTTGGGCAAGACGGTGCAGGTCATTGCGCTCCTGTGTTTGCGTCGTTCAGAGTCGCGAGGGAAGGGGCCGCCCAGCCTTCTTGTGGTTCCCGCCTCACTGATGGGGAACTGGATGCGAGAGTTCCAGCAGTTCGCTCCACACCTGCGAATTTTGCCTGCGCACCCCTCACTCGTTTCCAAAGAAACACTGTCGTCGCTCGAGACCCATCCGGCGGAGGCGCTCGGCGGCTTTGACGCATTGCTGACCACCTACGGCCTGCTCCAGCGCAATGCGTCGCTCCAGAACGCACATTGGGACATTGCTGTTTTGGACGAAGCTCAAGCAATTAAAAATCCCGCAACGAGGCAGTCTCGATGTGTGAAAAAACTCAGTGCGAGGGCGCGCGTTGCACTCACTGGGACGCCTGTAGAGAACCGCCTCGGGGATCTTTGGAGCCTGTTTGATTTTTTAAATCCCGGCCTCCTCGGCAAGGCCAGCGAGTTTTCCCACGCCGCATCGCGGATGGCAGCGAGTCCTAGCGGGTACGCTTCGTTGCGCCGTTTGCTCGGGCCTTATCTTTTGCGTCGCCTTAAGACGGACCGCCGGATTATTTCGGATCTGCCGGATAAAATTGAGATGAATGCCAGCTGCGTCCTCACTAAAAAGCAGGCGGTTCTTTACGGCAAACTGGTGGCGCAGCTGAAGGATGATCTGGAAAGCGAGTCGATCGATCCCAACCAGCGCCGGGGTCTGGTATTGGGATACATCATCAAGTTCAAACAGGTGTGCAACCATCCCAGCCATTGGAGCGGTGACGGGCGCTTCGGGCCTGAAGATAGCGGTAAGTTCCAGCGCCTTGGCGAAATCGCCTCCGAGCTCGCAGAGAGACAGGAGCGCTGTCTGGTCTTTACTCAATTTCGTGAAATGACCGGACCCATCGCAGCCTACCTCTCCGAGGTTTTTGGCCGGCAGGGTCTCGTTCTCCACGGCGGGACTCCGGTCGGACAAAGACAGCAGCTGGTGGAAACGTTCCAGCAGCCTGGAGGCCCTCCATTTTTTGTTCTGAGCGTCAAAGCGGGAGGAACCGGGTTGACTCTGACGGCAGCAAGCCACGTCATCCACTTTGATCGGTGGTGGAATCCCGCCGTAGAAAATCAAGCGACCGACAGAGCCTTCCGTATCGGACAAAAGCGGAACGTGTTAGTGCACAAATTTGTTTGTCCCGGCACCATTGAGGAAAAGGTGGACGCTCTCATTGCAAAGAAGGGGGCTCTCTCAGAGCAACTCCTGGGTGGGGAAGGGGGAGCGGAAAAGCTTCTTACCGATATGAGTAACGAAGAGCTCCTTGAGTTTGTACGGTTGGACATTCGTTCCGCTGCAATGTAGACCGGTTTTTATATGTCCTGGTACCAATACGAAGACGATGGCGCACGCAAAAGGCAGTTGATGGCGCAGATTGAGAAACGCCGGAAATTTGGGGAGGCCTTTGAAGTAGTGGCAGCCCCTCAGGGGAGCCAAAAGCTGGTGACCACATTCTGGGGGAAAGCCTGGTGTAAGCATCTTGAGGCCTACAGCGATTATGCTTACAGGCTGCCAAGAGGCAGATCCTACTTGAGGCAAGGTCACGTTTATAACCTGGCGATAGGGCCGGGAAGAGTGGATGCAAACGTGTCGGGTTCCTCCTTGTATGAGGTCCGAATCACCATACAGCCTCTTGCGGAATCTTATTGGAAACGAATCCAGGCCGAATGCGCCGGACGCGTGGGCAGCCTCTTGGATCTTTTGGGCGGCCATTTGGGGCAGGGTGTGATGGAGGTGATTTGCGATCGGGACAATGGCATTTTTCCGGCGCCCAAAGAAATACGGATGTCATGCTCCTGCCCGGATTGGGCGGACATGTGCAAACACGTGGCCGCCGTAATGTATGGCGTTGGGGTGAAGTTCGACGCAGACCCCTCGTTGTTTTTTAAGTTGCGCGGTGTTGATCCCCTCGACCTTCTGGCGGCTGGGGCTCAGGAGGTTTTCGCTGGCGCCTCTGAGGACTCCCCCGAGCTCGCAGGAGAGGATCTCGGAGCCATGTTCGGCATCGACTTGGACGAGGGAACTACCGTGCCCAAAGGAGATTCTGAGCCGCCGGAACCGGCCAAAAAATCAGTGCCCGCAGCGAAGGTCTCGCCTCCGAAGCGTGGCAGGAAGAAGCCTCTCGTGGAAATCGCTAAGACGTCTGGAAAAACGGCATCAAAAAAAAGGAAAGCTTCCCCTCTGAAAAAGACGACGGAGAAGGGTCTTCGGAAGCGAGAGCCTAAATCTTAGGGGGGCTTCCTTATCCCGGAGAAACGTTGACTGCGCTTGGCAAAGTGGAAGGGTGAATCGTCCTCCCATGAAAAAACGGCGTTGTGCTTGGGCTGATGGGCTTCCATAACGACGCGGTGTAGGATTGACTGGGCTCCGACTCCCTTTTGGTTCTCCAACCGTTTTAGCGCATGTCTTTTATAACAAGTCACAATTTGAAAAAAGCCTACGATGTGATTGTCGTCGGTTCTGGAGCGGGCGGCGGCCAGACGGCCTACGCGCTGACGATGGAGGGCATGCAGGTCCTGGTTCTTGAGGCGGGACGTGCGTTTGATACGGCCTCGGAGGTGGCGATGTTTCAGTTGCCAAGTCAGGCTCCGCTGCGCGGCGTCAGCACTCCGGACAAGCAATACGGTTTTCACGATTGCTCCATCAATAGCGGCTGGGAGATTCCTGGCGAGCCGTATACTAACGCGGGCAAGGAGCCCGCAAACCAGTTCCGCTGGTGGCGCCAGCGGATGATGGGTGGACGCACAAACCATTGGGGCCGCATCGCCCTGCGAAACGGACCTTACGATTTTAAGCCTCACACGCGTTTTGGAGCGGGTTTTGATTGGCCCATTGGGTATGAAGACATCGCCCCTTATTATGACAAGGTGGAGATGTTGATTGGCGTTTTTGGAACCAATGAAGGGTTGGAAAACTCGCCGGATTCCTCGCCCGGAGTTTTGCTGGCGGCCCCAAAGCTGCGTGTAGGCGAGTTGTACGCCCAGAGGCACGGCGCAAAGGCGGGAGCTTCTGTGAAGTCAATTCACAGGGCAGTTCTCACGCAGCCTCAGGATGCGGACACGGTGCCGATAAAACTTCATCCAGGGAACGCTAAGGCGCAGCGAATTCTTGCCGAGCACATGCGAATGCGCTCTCCCTGTTTCTGGGCGACGGACTGCCACAGAGGGTGCTCCATTCGCGCAAACTATGATTCCCAAACCGTGCACCTCCTGCCTGCGCTTGCCACTGGGAATCTCGATGTTTTGCCAAACGCGATGGCCAGGGAAGTGACGCTCAATAACGAGGGCAGGGCGACTGGGATCACATTTATTGATAAGACAAGCGGCAAAGAGGCGCACGCCACTGGCCGCGTGGTTGTGCTTGCCGCGGGTTCACAGGAGTCTGTGCGGCTCTTGTTAAACTCGAAGTCGAACCTTTTTCCAAACGGTCTTGCAAACTCCAGTGGGAAGGTCGGCCGATACATCACGGATTCGGTTTCAAGCAGCCTTGGTGCCCACATTCCCGCATTTGAAGGGATGCCAATCCACAATGAAGATGGGGCGGGGGGACCCCATGCGTACGTGCCTTGGACAATGCACCAGCAAAACCGAAAGGGCGAATTCGGCTTCCCTGGCGGATATCATCTGGAGTTTACAAGCGGTCGGCAGATGCCTTCGCTCACAACGCTCAGCGGAATCGACACGTTTGCGGGACGCGGGGAAATTGTTTTCGGCCATCAACTCAAGGAGGATGCTCGCCGTTTTTATGGATGCAGTTTGGGGTTTGGTGCGCAGGGTACGATGCTGCCGAATGACGATACGTTTTCGGAGTTAGATCCGGAAACGAGGGATCAATGGGGTATTCCAGTGTTGCGCTTTCATTGGAAATGGTCGGAGTTCGAGCTGAATCAGGTGAGGCACCAGCAACAGCATATTCGCGAGCTTTTAGAGGCGATGGGCGGCCGGGTGAAAAGCGCAGTTGAAACGGATGTTTTTAAATCCATGAAACCCGGTGGCTCGATCATTCACGAAGTGGGCGGTGCGATCATGGGAGCGAAAGCCGCCACTTCTGTGACCAACGAATGGAGCCAGACGTGGGATGTGAAAAATCTCTTCCTCGCCGATGGCGCGCCCTTTGCAAGCACCGCCGACAAAAATCCGACACTCACGATTATGGCGCTCGCCTGGCGGATGGCAGACCGTCTTATGGATGAAATGAAGAAAGGAAACATTTAGCGTGAAGCCGCCAATCTCTCCTCCCCGCATGGACCGTCGCGTCGCAATTCAATGGATGCTCACTGCCACAGCGGCTCTTTCTTTACCGCGGACAGACGCGTCGGGTGCTCCAGAAAGGAACAGCCTTGGTACAGCAAAAGGGTACGGTTCCGATCCGAGCATGGTAAAGGTCTACAAGTCTGGCGACGTCTGGCCGTTGACGTTTTCTGAGTCACAACGCCGGACTGCGATTGTATTGTGTGATGTGATTATCCCCCCGGATAAAGCATCCCCGAGCGCTTCGGCTGTGGGAGTCCACGACTTCATTGATGAATGGATAAGTTCGCCTTATCCGGCGCAGGCTGGGGACCGGGTGCTGATTCTTGAAGGTCTCCTGTGGCTTGACGGGGAGGCAGACAGGCGTTTCAAAAAGCCTTATGCCGATCTTTCCCTAGAGGAGGCTGTCCTAGTCTGCCGCGATATCAGCAACGCTTCGGTCGCAAAATCTGAGATGAAAAAAGCGGCTCAGTTTTTCAAGCGTTACCGCGATCTCACTGCCGGGGGCTACTACACAACCCCCGAAGGGATGAAAGCTATCGGCTATGTCGGCAATACGCCGAGTCGCACCTTCGACGGTCCTCCTTTGGACGCACTGAGGCATGTCGGGCTGGCTTGAAAGGCCGGTCGCGAAACCGAGAGAGGCTTTCTTCCAGGCGACCGTTTGGGTGCAGATCAGTGGTTTTGAGCGCGCTGGCGGAGGACGTGATCGGTCAACACCAGCACGGCCATCGCTTCCACCATCGGCACTGCTCTTGGGAGGACGCACGCATCGTGGCGGCCCCGGGCCTTGAGTTCTACCTCTTGTCCCTCGGGTGAAACGGTTTGCTGAGAATGAAAAATAGTGGCGGTGGGCTTGAATGCCACGCGGAACACGATGGGTTCCCCATTGGAAATGCCGCCCTGCACGCCGCCAGAGCGGTTGGTGCGGGTGCGCACTTTTCCCTCTTCCATAAAGAAGGCATCGTTATGCTCCGAGCCGCGGAGTATCGTGCCGCTAAAGCCGGAACCGATTTCAAATCCTTTGGTCGCGGGCAAGCTGAGCATGCCCTTGCCGAGATCAGCCTCGAGGCGGTCAAAGACCGGTTCTCCGAGTCCGGGCGGAACCCCGCGCACGACGCACTCGATAACGCCACCCACAGAGTCACCCTCGGAGCGCACCGCTTTGATGTGCTCTATCATGCGTTCGGCCATTGCCTGATCCGGGCAGCGGACGATGTTGGACTCAACCTGCGCGAAGGTGACAGAATCTGTGTGGACCTCCGCGTGCAGGTTTTGAATGGATTTGACGTACGCAATCACCTCAAGTCCTGGGCAAAGGGCTCCAAGCACCTTTTTGGCAATCGCGGATGCCGCCACGCGGCCGATGGTTTCCCTCGCTGAGGAGCGCCCGCCGCCCTGCCAGTTTCGCATCCCGTATTTCGCTTGGTAAGTGTAGTCGGCGTGGGAGGGCCGGTAGGCGTGCTCCATTTCGCGGTAGGATTCCGGACGGGCATCCTTGTTGACAACGCTCACTGCGATGGGTGTTCCGAGGGTGCGCCCTTGAAAGACACCCGAGAGAATCCGGCATTGGTCTGCCTCGTCGCGCGGTGTCACGATTTCGCTCTGGCCCGGCCGCCGTCTATCGAGGTCGCGTTGGATATCGGCTTCGCTCAATTCCAAGAGTGGGGGGCAGCCATCGACGACGACGCCGACTTCTCCACCATGGGATTCTCCCCAGGTGCTGATGCGAAATAGATGTCCAAACTGGCTCGACATGGTTTTTAGGGGCGGCGGTGGTTGTTTGAAGGGAGCTATTTAGCCGGAGACTCGGCTTTTTTGTCTTCCTTTTTGGGAGCCGGTTTGTCTGCTGGACGTTCGGTGACCGCCGGCGTTGAGGCGTTGGTTCCGGTGAAGACGTTGGCGGCTTTTTGGATGACCTCAGGAGCGAGGGCGCCCTCTGCAACTAGAATCTCAGCGCGGAGTGTTAGGGTGCCATCCGCGGGGATCATCGTCCGGAAGAACCCTCCAAACCGTCCGTAGTCGCGATAGGCGGAGAACTGCGTGTCTTTTGGATTTTCGGGATGGTTGAGAAAGGCGACGGTATATTTTTTGCCGCCGATATTCATTTTTTCCGCGACCCAGGCGTAGTCCCGGTCCTTCTTGGGATCTGCGTCGGCCTTTGGAAAAAGGTAGGAGGTTTCTGTGCGTTCGATGTTTCCTGAAGGCCGGAATTGAAGTCCGGCGTGTTCGGGATCGCCGTCGAGTTTGGTTTCGCCGGTGAGCGCCTTGATCTTACTATTCATTTCCACAAGCACGTAAGCGGGCGCGGGCGCTGTGTGAACGGTGTATGTGCGTTCTTCTGAGAGAATGGGATCCGCGGTGGCGCCCTGCCAGTGAAGCAAAACGGTAAATGCAGCGGAGTCTTTGCCCGTTGTTTGAGAGAGCACTTTTTGCTGGACGATATTCCCGCCCTTCATATGCCAGCGGTCAACCGTGCCAGATGCCGTTGTGATCTTGGACCAGCCCAAAAACCAACCGCGATGATGGGTGAATTCACCTCCTGGACCTTTGGTGATTAACTCTTTGCCCTCCGCATCGAGGACATGGAGGTAGGGTTTGTAAGTATCGTGCAGTCTCTCCGGTGTGCTGTTGTCGAAGGCATACTGCCAGCGAACAACGGTTTTGTCGTTCATTTGAACGTCCAGATGGTCGCCCGGCGTGTCCGCAATGCTGAAGGAGTTCTGCTTCTGGGCGAAAAGGGGCACAGCCAGGAGCATCGGAGTGGCGAGAAAAATGGTGATGGGCAGGAAACGTTTCATGGGGAGATTTACGTAAAAGGTGTGAGATTTCGAGCATCGCGGTTCTGGGAAGTGCCGCCTAGCGTAAAAAGATGGGGAGCGAGGTTTTGTCGATCAAACGCGCACTGTCTAAGCCGATGGTCGTTTTAAAGGTAAAACAGGTGCAGCTGTTTACTCCGATTTGGTCACTTTTCCCTCTTTAAGGGCAGCCGCCCATTGCTGCACGGCGGTGCGGATGGATTCCCCTACGCTGGCGACCGGCAACACGAACTTCGGCCTGAACCAGGGGAACGCTCCAACCAGATCGTGCGTGACAAGAACCTGTCCGTCGCAGTGCTGCCCCGCTCCGATGCCGATGGTGGGAATGCGCACGGCGGTTTGGATGCGGCGTGCTGTGTCGGCATGGACGAGTTCGACAACCATTGAGAATGCCCCGGCTGCCTCTACGGCAAGAGCGTCGGCAACCAGAGCGTCACCCTGTTCGGGAGTCTTGCCTTTGATTTTGTAGCCACCTTCTTCCCGAACGCTTTGCGGGAGCATTCCAATGTGGCCCATGATTGGAATGCCGGCGGCTGAAAGGGCTGCGATTTGGGTGCAATGCGATATGCCCCCTTCAAGTTTCACGGCGTGGGCACCGGCTTTCAAAAGTTCACGGGCGCTTTTGACTGCGGCTTCGGCGGTGTTGTACGTGCCGATGGGAAGATCCGCGATGAGCGGCGTGTGTGATAGCCCGCGGGCAACGGCGGCGGTGTGATGAACCATGTCTGAGAGAGTGACGCTGGTTGTGTCCGGATAGCCGAGAACAACCATCCCGAGGGAGTCCCCCACAAGAACCCAGTCTATTCCAGCCTCTTCAAGCAAACGCGCTCCCGGGTAATCATAAGCCGTAAGCACCGCGATGGGTATGCCGGCGATTTTTCGCAAAGCCGTAGCAGAAGGGGCCAAGGTTGCGGCGAGATTGTTCATAGTGCCCCCCATTGGGATTCAGCGCGTTCGACAGATGCGGGATCCTCCAGACGGGTCAGGATCTCTTTGATAGGGCGTTCCTGACCGGGAAGAAGGAGCGCCGGCTGGATTTCCGCAAGCGGCTCAAGGACAAAACGGCGCAGGTGCAGGCGGGGGTGGGGGAGTTGCAGGTGCGGGACGCTGGATTGAAGTTCACCCATGTAGAGGATGTCGAGGTCGATGGTTCGCGGCGCATTACGCGCCCGCTGGTCGGGGCGTCCCATTTGAGATTCGATGGCTTGAAGCGCTTTGAGCAAAAGGAAGGGCGTCCCTTCGTATTCAACCTCCATCACGGCGTTGAGAAAGGGGCCGGCTTCCGCGCCGCTTTCCACGGGCGCCGTTTCATAAATGCTGGAACAAAGAACCGGAGTGGAAACTCCAGTGATTGTTTGCACTGCCAGAAGCGCCGATTGGAGCGCCAAAAGACGGTCACCCACATTTGAACCAAGGGCAATTCCTGCACGCATGTCTGGGCGGCCGTGGGGAGGGCCTTTTTTGAGTGAAGTTGGAGGTGGCCTTTCTAATGCAGGCCCAGAACGTCCTGCATATCGTAAACTCCGGGAGTACGGCCGTGTGCCCAGAGGGAGGCGCGTAGGGCGCCCAGCGCAAACGTATCGCGACTCGAGGCCTTGTGCGTGAGTTCCACGCGTTCGCCCATGGCGGCGTAAATCACGGTGTGGTCTCCAACGACGTCTCCGCCGCGGACCGCATGCATTCCAATCTCGTCCTGGGTGCGTTCTCCAACAATGCCAAAACGTCCGTGGCGGGTGTCGTTTTGGTAGGAGAGCTCCCGTGTTTCGGCGAGGATTTCTGCCAGGCGTTTTGCTGTGCCGCTAGGGGAATCTTTTTTCATCCGGTGGTGCATTTCAACCACCTCTAAGTCGAACGATGGCCCGAGAATTTCAGTGGCTTTGCGTGTGAGCCAGAAAAGGGTATTCACCCCGACGCTGTAATTCGGAGCGAAGACAATCGGGATGTTTTTGCCAGCTTTATGGATCGCCTCGATTTGTGAATCGGAGTGGCCGGTTGTCCCGATAACCAATGTCCGTTTGGCTTCCACGCAGGCTGCAAGAACGCCTTCCATGGTTGCATGGTGACTGAAATCAATGACGGCTTCGCTTCGCTGAAGGCCTGCCGCAAAGTCGTCGCCCGCATCAATCTCGGCAGAAACTGTGAGGTCCGGGATGGACGTGGCGCATTGGATGAGAGCCTGGCCCATGCGGCCGCGCGAACCGTTGATGAGAAGACGCAGAGGAGTACTCATGGTGTTCTGGGACGTTTTAAAGCAGGCCTGTTTTGTGCATCGCGGCTTTGATCCTTTCGCGACTGTTTTCAGTGAGCGAAGAAAGAGGCAGTCTCACTTCAGGCTGCATGCGGCCGAGGAGTGAGAGTGCGTATTTTACCGGGGCCGGATTGCTTTCCACAAAGAGTTCCTTAAAGAGCGTATACAACTTGTAGTGCTGCTTGCGCGCGCTCTCGTAGTCTCCCGCGAGCGTATGATTCACAAGGGTCGCAACCTCCTTCGGGATGAGATTTGAGGCGACGCTGACCACGCCCACCGCACCCACACTCATGAAGGGAAGGGTTAGAGAATCATCTCCAGAAAGGATCTCAAAGCGCTCCGGGAGTGCGGCGCGCAACTGGCTGACGCGCTCAACGGAGCCGCCCGCCTCTTTGATCGCGACAACGTTTGAATAACGTTCTGCCAACGCAACAACGGTTTCAACGCCGATCTCAATCCCGCAGCGGCCCGGGATGCTGTAGAGCATGATCGGCATTTTAGTGGCTTCCGCGATTGCAGAATAGTGGGCGAGAAGTCCTGCCTGAGTGGGCTTGTTGTAGTAGGGGGCGACGATCAGCGCGCCATCGGCTCCCAGACGTTCTGCTTCGCAAGTCAGGCTGACCGCCTCTCTTGTCGAGTTTGAGCCCGTTCCCGCGAGTACTTTGCATCTGCCATTGGCGGTCTTGACCGCGATTTCAATCACACGGTGATGCTCTGCGTTGTCTAAAGTGGGAGATTCACCCGTTGTTCCCACGGGGACGATGCCGGTGATGCCGCCGCTGATTTGGTCTTCGATGAGCTGCACGAATGCGGTTTCGTCCAAGCGATCTTGGAGAAACGGCGTCACCAGGGCGGTAAAGGTGCCTTGAAACATAGAGCTGCGTATTCTACGGGAAAGCGATTTGAAGAGCAAGCACCCCTGAGTTTATCCAAACATCCGGCTTTTGTGCGGAAGGTTCTTGGGTTTTGTTGTCTGTATGGCAAACGACCCAGTCACTGCGCTCGCCTCAAAAGTTTTTACCGTTTCGGAACTAACCGCCAACGTGCGTAAAACTTTGGAATCCTCCATCGGACAGGTTTGCGTGGAGGGAGAGGTTAGTAACTACAGAATGCAGGCTTCAGGGCATCAGTATTTTACGCTCAAGGATGCCAAGGCGCAGCTGGCGTGCGTTTGGTTTGCCGGCCGGTTTTCCGGGGGGCGGGCTACACCTCTTTCAGAGGGAATGGCCGTCCAAATCCGGGGTGCGCTCACGGTGTTTGAGGCTCAGGGAAAGTATCAGGTCAATGTTCAGTCGGTGCAGGCCTCCGGCACGGGGCTGTTGCAGGCGAAGTTCGACGCCCTAAAGCGGCGCCTTCAGGAAGAGGGGCTTTTTGATCGTGCGCGAAAGAGGCCGCTGCCTCCGCATCCTGCGACCGTCGCGCTAGTGACGTCTCCCACAGGTTCCGTCGTGCAGGACATGCTCAAAGTGTTGGGACGCCGGGCCCCTTGGGTGCGTGTTTTGGTGTTTCCAGTCAGGGTCCAGGGCCAGAGCGCCGCGGCCGAAATTGCAGAGGGGATCCGTTTTTTAAACCGTGAATCCGGCGTTTCATTGCCGTTCATCGACGTGATCATTGCCGGACGCGGGGGCGGCAGCGTTGAAGATTTGTGGTGTTTCAACGAAGAGATGGTCGCCCGCGCTATTTTTGAATCTGCCATTCCTTTGGTCTCGGCCGTGGGCCACGAAACGGATTTTACGATTGCAGATTTTGTTGCCGATCACCGAGCTCCCACTCCGAGCGTCGCTGCAGAGACTGTCGTTCCCGATGGAATTGCGCTGCGCCGGGAGGTTCGAGCTTACGGCGATCGAATGGAAACCCTGGTCCATAACCAATTGGGGCGTTGGCAGCAGCGGTTGGATTATTTGGAGCGGAGCGCGCTGTTCCGTGAACCGCGCGCCCGTCTGGCCGAGGCGGCTCAAAGGGTGGACACCACCGCAGAGACCCTGCGCAGAGCATTGCAGGATCGGCTCGGGAGTCTGGCTCGCAAGGTGGAAGTTCTCGGAGCCTCGGTGCGTTCGCATCGTCCCGATCAGGTGCTGGCCTTGCGGCGGCAACAGATCGAAGCGGTCCACGCCCGGTTGGAACGGGTGACGAGCTCCCTGTTGGTTAACAAGAGTCAGGAGATTGAGCGTTTGCGGCAGAAACTGGTGCTGCTCTCTCCCGAGGGCACTCTGGAGCGCGGTTACAGCATCGCCCTTTCAGAAAAAGGCGGCGTAATTCGCAGCGTCTCGGAGGTGCGTCCCGGAATGCGGATGGTGACGCGCCTGCGTGATGGGCGGGTGGAGTCGGTGGTGGAGTAGTTGCCGGGGACGGGCGTGTTTCTGACCTGATTTCAATAGGTTTTTTATTGTGGAACAGTGGGGGAGGGCCCGTTTAACCCTACTTCGCGAACTGGCGGGGTAAAAAATATGTAACCACCTCATTTTCAGCAGTCATTTCAAAAGGGTCGGCACTACACGATTTTTCAATTCGAGCTTTTTGTAGGCCCTCAAGCTGACTGAAGCGCCCTTTGGGCGTACCCACAAGGTAGGACACGGGTGGGTCGCTTTCACGCATTTGCTCCAGGATTTCTTCCGTTGGGATTCCGCGGTCCATGACCCAGACTCGCTCCGCCTTTCCATACTGGTTCT
>CANJZW010000080.1 GCA_947479475.1 Chthoniobacteraceae bacterium | reverse complement strand
GGCGTCGCTTCGTAATACGGTCCTCTGACAGGTCCTCTGCATTGCGTGAATTGTCTCGCAAACAATTGTCTTTGTCAGATCCCGGTGCTACAATTATCTCTATGCGCGCCGCCCGCGAAAGAATCCGACTCGTCGAGGGACACTCCTTCCGTGTGTTGCGCTGGACGCGCTCGCTCCGGGAGGTGGAGTGTCTTGTGTCCCCGGGTGCCTTCCTTCCCATTCAAAGCGAGGGCACGCACTGGCATTACCACCCCGAAATGGAGCTCACGCTCTTCACCTCGGGAGAGGGGACACGTTTTGTGGGCGACAACATCGAGTCCTTCCGGAGCGGGGATCTCGTCCTGCTTGGGGAGAAACTGCCCCACTACTGGCACACACAGGGCGCTTCGAGTGGACTTTCCGTCCAATGGCATTTCCCCGAGAGCCATCCGTTTTGGGCGTTTCCTGAAAACGCACCCCTGGCGGCGCTTTTCAAAAAAGCCGGCCGTGGGTTGCAGTTGGAAGCGCGGGTGGCGCGGGAGGTTTCCGGGCTGATGGTGGCGTTGTCCAGTTGTACGGGAACGCAGCAGTTGGGGGGACTGCTCAACCTGCTGGGCCGCATTTCGCAGATGACCGAGGCGCAGGCGCGGTTCCTCTCGGTGCGTTCGTTTGCGTTGTCGCCCGAATCGCAGCACCAGCAGGCGATCGCCAGCGCCGTGCGGTATCTCGTGGCGAATTACCGAGAGGAAGTGCGCCTGGAGTCCGTGCTGCAGCTCACCGGCATGAGCAAACCGACCTTTGCGCGGCAGTTCAAACAGCATTCCGGCCGTACGTTCAGCGAGTTCATCAACGGCCTGCGTTTACAGGCGGCGTGTCTGGATCTGGCCCAGAGCACGCGCTCCATTCTCGACATTTCCTTGGCCTGCGGTTTTTCGCAGATTTCCTTCTTCAACCGGCTTTTCAGGCGCTCGATGCAGTGCAGTCCCAGCGAATACAGAGCGCGCGCCCACCCGCCGGCGTCGCGCGAGGGCTGAGCGGGTTCATTGCGTTTGGCCGCCCTGCAGGGTGGCTGCCATCCGGGTGGTATCGAGTTCCTTCTCCCAACGTGAAATGACGATGGCCGCTACGCCGTTGCCGATAAAGTTGGTCAGGGCGCGTGCCTCCGACATAAAGCGGTCGATGCCCAGGATGAGCGCCAAGCCTGCGACGGGGATGGACGGGACCACGGCGAGGGTTGCTGCCAGAGTGATAAACCCCGCCCCAGTCACCCCGGAGGCGCCCTTGGAAGTGAGCATTGCGACGCCCAGAATCGTCAGTTCCTGCTGGAGGGTGAGCTCGATATTGAGCGCTTGGGCGACAAAAAGAGCCGCCATGGTGAGGTAGATGTTCGTACCATCCAGATTGAAGGAATAACCAGAGGGAACCACCAGACCGACCACCGATTTTGAACAGCCCAGACGCTCAAGTTTTGCCATCAGCGGCACCAGCGCTGACTCCGAAGAGGAGGTGCCTAACACGGTGAGGAGTTCGTCTTTAAGGTAGAGCACAAACCGGAAGATATTGAAGCCTGCTAGCGCGGCAATCGGCCCGAGGATCACCAGGACAAACACGAGGCAGGCCAGGTAAAAGCTCCCCATCAGGGCGGCCAGAGGTTTTAGCGCGGCGAGGCCGTATTTTCCAATGGTGAAGGCCATGGCGGCCCCCGCTCCAAGCGGAGCGAGTTTCATCACGGCTCCCATCATCGCGAAGAATACATGCGAGGTTTCCTCGATAAACCGATGCACCGGACCGCCCACCTTTCCCATTTGCACCATGGCGAACCCGAACAAAACGGCCAGGAGGAGCACCTGCAGCAGGTCGCCCGAACCGGTGAAGGCGTCGCCAAAGGTTTTGGGGATGAGGTGGAGCACGAAATCCGCCGCGTTTTGTTCGGAGGCGGCCTTGGCATATTTGGCCACGGCGGAGCCATCGAGCGTGGAGGGGTCGATGTTAAAGCCCTTTCCAGGGCGCAGGAGATGCACCAAAGCCAGGCCGATCCCCAGCGCCAGAGTCGAGACGACTTCAAAGTACAGAAGGGCCTTGCCGCCGATCCGGCCCACTTTTTTCAGGTCGCCCGCACCGGCGATCCCGAGCACGACCGTGCAAAAGATGATCGGGCTGATCAACATTTTCACCAGGGCGATAAAACCGTCTGCAACCGGCTTGAGGGCGGCGCCCCATTCCGGTTTGACGGCCCCCAGAAGCCCTCCGAGCGCGATGCTCAGGAGGACCCAGAAGTAGAGGTGGCGGGTGAGGGCTTTCATGGAAGGAGGAGGTGGGGAGGCGTCATCGGCAGGGTGTGCCGGTTCAGCGCCTGAACGCTGGGCGACGGGGGGCCTTGGGTTTGTCGTCCTCGTCGGCCCCGGCCGTGACGGCCCATTCTGGGAAGGGTCGCGCGGGGCCTGCCGTGGCGTTCCAGAGAATCCGGTTGAGGACGTCCTCGGGCGCGCGGTCGACTTCTCGGAAGTTCATTTTTGCCGAGACAATGGCATCGCGCCGCAGGATGGGGTTGAGTTGCGCCTTGGCCGGAGGGTTCATCTGGTCCAAAGGGATATTAGACGGCAGCGCCTTGTAGGGGGTGAGGTCCTGTGTTTTGGTGAAACACTCGCGCATGGGCGTGGCGCTGGCGTCGAATTGGTTCATCGGTTTGACGCCGAGGACCTGCTCAATGGTGCGCAGAATACTGGTGGTGTTGTACTGGGTGGAGACGACGGCGCCCCGTTTGGTATAGGGACTGATGCAGAAGGCCGTCGTGCGATAACCGCTGACGTGGTCCCAACCGGCCTGCGGGTCGTCTTCGATCGCGAGAATCAACGTCTCCGGCCAGAAACGGCTGTGGCTGACGGCCTCGACAATGCGCCCGAAGGCGAGGTCATTGTCCGCGACGCAGGCGGCCGGGGTGGGTTGTCCGGGGCTGGTGCCGCTGGTGTGGTCGTTGGGGAGGCAGATGAGTGTCAGATCGGGGAATTCTCCCTTGGCTTCGAACTGCTTGAGTTCCTTGAGGAAATAATCTGCCCTGTATTGGTCGGGGACGGACATGTTCCAGCCGACGTAATCTTTTGGTGTGTAGGGTTTGAGGGATTCGACTTCCGTCGCACACCCAAAAAGAACCTCCTCGGATTTACCCTTCCACGTGCGATAACACGCAGTGAAACTGGGCGAGCCTTTCTTTTCGGGATCCTTCCATTTCACCACGGGGGCAGCAAACTCGCCAAAGTTGCGCAGCGTTTTGCCGTGTTTGAGGATGTTGTCCCAGAGGAAGCCGGCCGGGGAGTAGGCGAGGGCGTCGTAGCCGTTTTCATCCATGCCATCGGGGTAACTGCGGGGGAAGCCGGCGAAGGACTTTTCCATGTAATCGGTGGCGTAGGCGGTGGTGGACCAGAGGTGTCCGTCGGCGCTGAGGATTCCGGAGCAGTAGGTGTTGTCCAAAAGGACGAATTCGCGGGCGATTTTGTGAAGGTTGGGCGTGATGTCCTTTCCAAAGATGCACAGGTCAGCGCGCCCGTTGCCTCGCGGGTCGTCCCCGAGAACCTGGTCGTAGGTGCGGTTTTCCTTGAGGATGTAGATGACGTGTTTAAACACGCTTGGCTCGCCGATGCGTTCTGGAACGGGCAGGGGAGTCATGCCGGGACGCGCGGGTTGTTGGGAGGCGAGGATGGCGTCCCTGCGAAGGTTGCGGGAGACTTCCTCGGAGAGGGAGGGGAGTTCCTTGGCCGAGGGGACAGGCACTAGGGAGAGTGTCCCGTTGTAGTGGTGGGAGTTGAAACCCTCGCCGCCCGTCGGCCCCGCCTTGGTCTTGGAGGGCATGCCCTTGATGTTGGCCACGATCAATTGCTTGCGCGCAGCGTCATACGCGAGGGCGCCGGGGAACCAGCCGACAGGGAAAAGTCCGGTGAGCTGGGATTCCTTGTCGGCGGGATCAAACCGGAGGACGGCGATGGCGTTTTGGGTGCCGTTGGCGGCGTAGAGAGTCCGGCCGTCTGGGGAAAAGGCGAGGGCGTTGGGGGAGGCCCCGAGCAGGTCGGCGGGGCTGGATTTGGTCCAAATGGTTTCCACCACGGTGTCGGTGCGGGTGTCCACCACGCTCAAATTGTCCGCCCCAGCATTGGCGCAAACGAGGTAACGACCATTGGGAGAAACGGCGAGGGCGGAGGCGTGGATGCCGGTGAGGATTTCTCGCACAGAACCAGGCTTGGTTTCGCTTAAACCAGACTTGGTTTCGCTCAAATCAAGGACGCTCACCGAGCCTTCCGATGCCACGAAACGCACAGGGTCCACCCGGACCTTGGTGCCCCGGCCGGCGTCCGCATTCAGGTCACCCGCCCCCACACGGCGTCCGCCCCAGTTGCTGACGTACGCCTTGGCTCCCACAATTTGAACGTCGTAGGGAGCCACTCCCACTTCAAAGCTCCGCATTACCCGGCCCGAATCCGGATCCAGTTCTAAAAGTTGGTTGGAGAGATTGGCGCAGACGTAGAGGCGTTTGCCGTCTTTCCGGAACGCGAGTCCGGCGGGGATTTCCTGCTTGCGGCGCGGGGCGTTGGCCGGGGGCAAGGGGAGGGAGTGCGAGGGCTCCACGGAGCCGTCCCCTGCAACAGAGAAAACTTTGATGCTGCCGTTCACATTACTCAGGAAGATCCGTTTTCCGTCCGGAGCATACACCAGGCCCGTGTAACTCACCTGGCCCTTGGCATCAGGTTTGAGGATGCGGGCCGAGGCCGCTTCGGGACGCTGTTCCCGGATTTCCTCGGAGGGAAGTGGGACGCGCTGGAGAATCTCGCCCGAGGCCGGATCGAGCACGAGAAGTTCGCTTGTTTTTCCAGTGACCAGAAGGCGGCGTCCATCGGGGGAAAGCGCCAGTGCTTGGGGCCGAAGACCGGTGAGTTCCACCTGTCGTCCCAGGGGGGTGAGGGTCTGATTGACGGGGGTGACGCTGCGTTTGGCGTCCTTGTGACCGACGGTCTCCCGGTTTTCGGCCGGATTGGCGGCTTGGGCCGAAAGGAAGGCGCAGGAGCTAAGGGAGAGGAGGACGAGCAGGAAAGGGGGGTGTTCCATGGCGCAAACTCTCTAACAGGCCCCGGGGCAGTGTGCTGCTAAAAACGGAGGACCCGGCCGCCTGCGGCTCTGGCCAAAGCGGGTGGGCCGTTCGGAAACCCTCTTGCGTCCTGGCTGAAATGGAAAACTGGGAAAAGCCTCGTTTTGTGTCAAATGGGTGAGCCGCCCTTTCGCCGCCGCCGATCGCAACGCGGTGCGCGAGCGCTTGCACCGCACCACGCGCTTCGGAGAGTTCGGACGGATCCCCAGAAAAGCCGGTGTTTCCCTTGGATCCGTTACAGCTCGGGCTGTACGAGTCCTCGACGCAAGGCTTCTGCGGCTGCCTCAGCCCGGGTGGCCGCATTGAGTTTTTCGAGAATATGTGCTACGTGCGCCTTGGCTGTGCTGTGGGTGATCTCAAGTGCTGTGGAGATATCGTAGTTTGAGAGGCCCTTAATGAGCAGGTGTAGCACTTCGGTTTCGCGGGGCGAAAGCCCGGGCGTTGCCGCACGCTCGGCGAGTTTTCGCGCTTCGGCCTCCGATACCCAACGCTCACCGGAATGAACCAAACGGATCGCGGCCGCCAATTCCCCGGGAGAAATGCTCTTCAAAAGATAGCCAGCAGCACCTGCCGCAACTGCGCGGTGAATATCTTCCTCCAGTTCGGATGTGGTGAGAATCAGCACACGAACTTCGGGGCATTGAGTGCGGAGGCGACGCAGTGCCTCGAGACCGTTTCCTGGCATGCGCAGATCCAGGAGAGTCACATCGGGGCGGGTCTCCATACAGGCCACCACTGCCTCGTCCGCCGAGGACGCCTCCGCCACAACACTCAGGCCGGGATCGAGTTGGAGTACAGCCTTCAACCCCATCCTCACAATGTGATGGTCGTCGGCAATCAGAATACGAATTGGGGGGACGCTGCTCATTTACCTCGGATGGGGAGAACTGCGACAATGGACGTGCCTTGCCCAGGGAAGGACTGGACCGTTAATTCTCCTTGAAGTCGCTGGATGCGCTCCTTCATTCCGGTCAGTCCAAAATGGCCGCTTTCTGGGCCGATCACAACCTTGGCGTCAAATCCAACCCCATCATCAGCGATGGTCAGACGCAGCCATGAGGCGCTGAAATCACATGTGACACACACGCGTTGTGGTCGGGCATGCTTAAGTGCATTGGTGACGGCCTCGCGAACCAGGCGGACGCTTTGAGCCAACAGGAGTCCTGGAAGAGCAAACTCTTCACCAACAACTTTGCAGACAATCTCCGCCTTTGTCAGAGCGCCAGCCTCCGAACAGGCACAAGTGAGCAGCGTCGAGAGGAGCTGGGGTTGGTTTATTTCCATGTGAAGATCCCACACGGCGTCGCGAACCTCCTGCTGACCTCGGGTGAGGAGTTGCTGGGCAAGTGACAGTGGCGTAGGGCTGGATCCCGAAAGCGCGGGCTGCTGCCAGGCGGCCGCAGAGAGCTGAAGGCTGGCGGCGATCAGCGTCTGCTCCAAAGTGTCATGTAAATCGGAGGCGACCCGCCGCCGATCATAGGCAAGGCGTTCCTCAGCCCGCTCTCTCGCCTCAATTTCCAGTCGCAACAACGCATTCTTTTTCCTTAACCCCAGAGCCCACAGCGCCGCGAGCAAGCCCGCCGTCGCAAGGGAACCTAGGGCCGCCAACCTTCGGTTGGGCGTCCACCATGGAGCCGCCTGTTGGAGCTCCAAATCTTGCGCACCTGCAAGGAGGAGACTGAAGGTTTGGGGAGGTCGACCAAAGCGACGCGCCTCGTCGCTCACCAGCAACGTGCAGATGCCCGAAACGCGCAGGATCGCGCCCGAGCGCACGTAGGAGGGAAGTCCGGCATCCGCAGGAAACCACGCGGTAAACTCGCGGCCACCTGAGGTCAAATCCAATGCCCAGCGACCATCGCGCTGCCGAACATCGAGCAGCATTCCGCCCACACTGACTCGACGTGCATCCTGCCCTCCCACATCTTTTCCGGACAGCAGTTCCGCCGCGTCTTTGAAAGACCTGGCGACAGGAAGCCCCGGCGAATCCAGCACTCGAATCCACGCATCTTCAAGCTCTGCGGTGTAATCGCCAATGGCAGGAAAACCCGCAGTCTCCACCCTGTCACCGGCCTGAAATGGAGACATGGATTGCCCTGCATTCAGAGCTTCTGGAGGGACGGGTTTGATTCGGATGGCGGCGCCCTCGTGTTCGACAAAAAGCAATTCCCCAGGCTGATAATACGTCACAATCCCGCTGGTCACTAGAGGCGTCTCCTGTTCGGAGGCCCTGGACCAAATGACGTCGGCCAGGGATTGCGACGCCTGGACGCGCGGCTGGGGTAGTACCTCCGCATCCGCGGGAGAATTCACAAGAACCCCAGTGCTTACCGGTTGAGAACTATCGTTGTGCCAGCGAATGACGACGCCCCGAAGGCGAACCCGAGCCCCTGCAATATAAGGTTCTTCAAACCCCTCCCATCTCGAAATCCAGGCGTTCACCCGCTGGGTGCGTTTGCCCAGATCGAGTGCGAGCCGCTGTGGTTTAAGCATAGGCCCCTCCACACGCACTACCCGGATCATTTCCTCCATTTCCACAAACCGTCCGTCAAACTTCCCGCTAAGCACCTCCGCAAGGTTTGCCGACAGTGGCTTTGGAAGCTTCTCCATTTCTCCGGCCACAATCCGCGTGGGTAAGATGCTGAACAAAAGACGGCTCTTTTGCGTACGGCCCTCCACCAATACGCGCTGCCCAGGACGGAGCGTGGGTTTACTCGTCGGAAAAATCATCACCCCGCCAGTGCCGTCATCGAGGGTGAAATTGACGCCATCAGTCGCCTCCCTCAGGTAGGTGACCACCCCGGAAAGCTGCACCGCACGACCAGCCGCCAGCTCCAGGGGAGTTAGGGCGCGCACGGCCGCGACGCTCTCCAGGCGCTCCGCCGGCCAAAGGCTGACAGACCCCAGAAAAAACGCGCAGGCCACCGCTGGTTTGAACGAAAGACCACGGCTCATAACCCCAGCATAGTGTGACCCAGGCCCAAAGCCTATCGCCCAATTGCTCTCCCCCATTAGCCGATCGGCCAATAGCTCTCCTGGTTTTCCTTTTGTATGGTGAAAGGTGATGACTCTCCACCTGGCATCGCTTGCACTACTTTTCACCTCCACAGTCCTCGCCTCAGCGGCACCTGTGGCCCGTTGGGATTTTGGAGCGGAGGAAACTTCCAGGCTCACTCCCCACGGCAGCCTCCACCGCGACGTTCCCGGACCACGGCCACCCGAGTTCCCTGACTTCGAGCCCTCAAACACCGCTGTGCAGTTCGATGGGAGCGGAGCACACTTTTCCTTTGCAAATGGAGGCAGAGGAAGCGACTTCGAGTTTACCAACGGCGATTCCATCACCCTTGAGGCGTGGGTAAAACTCAACGATATCAAAGAGGGAGAAACTTTTTATATCATCGGCAAAGGACGCACCGGCGCGGCTGGGTTCGCGCGGGACAACCAGAACTGGGCACTTCGGGTATGCGAGGTCGAGGGGCGGGTGTGCCTGAGTTTTCTATTTGCCACCCCTCAGCAGGATCCCGACTCAAAGTCCGACTCCCATTGGCACCGGTGGATCACCAAGGAGGGTTTCTCCCCAAATTCCGGCTGGCACCATCTCGCTGTCACCTATCGGTTCGGGACGCCAACCTCCGTTCGCGGTTGGCTCGACGGAACGCCGCGCGACGGCACTTGGGATATGGGCGGGGCGACGGCTGAGGCACCGGTGGTGGACGATGATGCCATCTGGATAGGCTCCTCAAAGGGCGGCGAGCCGAAGAACAGTCTCCGAGGCACACTCGATGCCGTGGCTGTGCACCGTGAAGTTTTGGAGGACGAGTTGCTCCAAAAGCGCTTTAAGAAAAACGGAGAAGACACCCATGTGGAGGCTGTCCCGGCCGCTGAAGTGGCGCCCGATTTGGGTCCGTTGGCGGAGGCTAAAGTTCTGGTGACTTTCCACGAGGCCATGCCAGCGGAAGGACGCTGGCTTAACGAAGGAGAAACCTGGCCTCTGGAGACGGCACGCTGGTCTGGCGAGAGTTTCCTGCTGCCGCGCCTCCCGCTGCGCCACGACGCATGGGGCAGCCGTTCAATTTGGAAGGCACCGCTGCTCGTCAGGCTTGCGGCAGATGTCGAACTTCCACCTGGCCGTCAGCGCTTCCTCGTGAGAGCGCGAGGATTGAGCCGCTTGTGGGTCAACGGACGGATCGTCGCGCGCACCCTGAGTCGACCGAAGTTGCCACCGGATGGCGAAGAAGAGATTATTCCAGTCCCAGAACCGCCCCTGCCTGGAGCACGCCCCGCTGGCTACTGGCAGCAGGAAGTCTTCGGCGAGGGAGATGTTCCCGAGAGTGGAAAATGCCGGGTAATCCTCGAGACCCTCGTTGGCGGGGCAAAACACCGGGCCGAGACGGGGGAGGTATGCGTGGCCGTGCAGGCCGCTGAGGGCGCCCCGCTTACCATTGTACTCCCGGCCGGCAGAAACACACTCCTTCCGTTGACCGACGCCGCAGTCCAAGTCGAGCTGGCTCAATTAGAGCGGACACTATCAACCTTTGATGATACCAACCGCCGCCGCGTCGCGGCGAATCATGACGCCTTCTGGCGAGAGCGGCACAACCTGGCTAGAGCCTGGGCAGGCCTGTTTGGCGGGGAATGGGATCCAAAAAAGAAGACCCCTCCAATCACCGCGGCCGAGCCTCATCCGGTGGACGCGTTCCTTGCCGATAAAGTCCGGCGCGCTCTCGCAGAAGCCGCGAAGACCCCCATAGAGAAAGCCGAGCACTTTCATTCTGAGGTGCTCCCGATTCTGCGCGAAGAATGTTTCCGCTGCCATGGAGAGAAAGACAAAGGTGCGTTGCGACTTAACACCCGCGCCGCCGCGCTTCGGAGCGGGGAATCGAAAAAGGCAGCCGTAGTACCGGGTGATGCCGCCGCAAGCGAACTACTGCGACGTATCAACTCAAAAGACGAGGATGAACGAATGCCTCCAAAAGGAAGCGGACTTCTTCCCCATCAAATCACAGCCCTCGAAGAGTGGATTAAGGCCGGGGCCGCGTGGCCCGCACCACCAGTCCGAGCAGAGGAAGTTGCCGCAGCACCGGCTCTGGACGACTCAGGGTTCCTGCGGCGCGTCTGGCTGGATGTCGTGGGTTTACCTCCTGGTGAAATGGAGGTGCGCGCGTTTCTGGCCGACAAGTCTGAGGGAAAGCGGCTCAAGCTCATAGATCGGCTACTGGCCGACGAACGCTGGGCGGACCATTGGATGCCATACTGGCTGGACGTGCTCGCGGAGAATCCCTCGCTGATCAACCCAACGCTCAACACCACCGGGCCATTCCGCTGGTTTCTATACGATGCGCTGCGAGACAACAAACCGATGGACCGGCTCGTGACCGAGCTCATCATGATGCGAGGCAGCCCGCACACCGGTGGCAGCGCTGGTTTCTCCCTCGCCGGCGAAAATGACGCGCCCTTTGCGACCAAAGGACAGATTGTGGCCGGCGCCTTTCTGGGAATTGAGCTGCAGTGCGCACGCTGTCACGATTCACCCTACCACAGCACAAAACAGCAGGATCTATTTGCACTCTCCGCCATGCTTGAACGCAAGCCCGTCACGGTTCCCAAGACAAGTACCGTACCGGCGGCCTTTTTCGAAAAAAAGGCACGGGAATCACTCATCAAAGCGACACTCAAGCACGGCGTTCCAGTAGCGCCAATCTGGCCCTTCGGCTTGGCTACCGGCAGCATCGACTCCCTGTCTTTGGATGCCCTGCTGCAATCACCATCAGACACCCGGGAACGCCTGGCTGCTCTGATTACAGGGCCTCAGAACACGCGTTTTGCGGAGGTATTAGTCAATCGAGTCTGGCGAAGGTTTCTCGGTGCGGGGTTTGTCGAACCCGTGGCGGACTGGGAGGGCCGTACCCCAAGTCATCCCGAACTGCTCCACTGGTTGTCCGTCGAGTTCCTCAAAAGCGGCTACGATTTAAAGACGCTTTCACGGCTAATTTTAACGTCCAACACCTACCAGCGCATGGCCACAGGAGCCAACCTCGCGGCGACACCGGAACTTCGCTTTTTTAATGCACCCGAGCGGCGCAGGCTCACGGCAGAACAGGTCGTGGACTCCCTATTTGAGGCCACCGGCCAACGGCTCAATGTTGAAGAACTCACGTTTGACCCGACTGGCCGCCGGCCGGAAGGCGCGCGCATCACGCTTGGAAAACCAACCCGAGCGTGGATGTTTGCCAGCCTCACCAACGAGCGTGACCGACCCAGCCTCAGCCTCCCGCGCGCCCAATGCGTAACCGACGTGCTCGAGGCGTTCGGTTGGAGCGGCGCACGTCAGGCCCCTCGTACCGATCGCGAAACGGCTCCAAACGTTCTACAGCCGGGCGTCCTCGAAAACAGCACACTCTCGGTTTCTTTAACCCGCGCGTCGTACCTCAGCTCGCTTGCCGAACTCGCCCTGCAAGCAAAATCGCCGGAGGCTCTTGTAGAATCAGTGTTCCTGCGTTTCCTTGGCCGGACGCCGTCCCTCGCCGAAAGTTCGCGTTTTGCAGGAGGCTTGCGCGATGGGTTTGCACAACGGCAAGTGACCGATACTCAGATTAAGCCACCCATAGCTCTGGCTCCTTTGCCACGCGTGACGTGGTACAATCATCTGCGCACGGAGGCGACCAACATCGCGCAGCAGGAAGAACAACGCACAAGGACAGGCCCGCCACCCGATCCTCGCCTCAAGCCAGAATGGCGGGAAACCTTTGAGGACTTTGTGTGGAGCCTCCTAAACACACGCGAGTTTGTATGGCTGCCCTAAGCCCCCCTTGAGTACTTAGCTCTTTTATTTCCATCCGTTCAGAAGCCGACCAAGTTCCCCACAAGCATTTCTCTGATATGAACCGCCGCCAATTTCTCACCACCGCTGCCGCTGCGCTCGGCACCAAAATCTTTCCGGCACAGGGGGAAGGAACCACCCTCCTCAAGGGGAAAGCCGAGCACGTCATCTCCGTCTGGCTTGGAGGCGGCATGGCACAAATTGACACATTCGACCCAAAACAACGCGGTGATCCCTCTAAAAAACTGGCCGGTTCCTACTACGATTCCATCGAGACCTCAGTCCCTGGCGTCCAAGTTTGCGAGCACCTCAAAAATCTGGCCCCGCTCATGGACCGCGTCACCGCCGTGCGCAGCGTTCACCACAACGTGATTGGCGAGCACGCTGCTGCCATTAACCGAATGCACACCGGCCGCCCCGTCAGCGGCACCGTCGTGTATCCCTCCTTTGGCTCCATCATCGCAAACGAGCTCGGAGCCGCAGCGGAGGGCGCGCCGCCCTACGTCGTCGTTGGCTACCCAAACGTCACCCGCGGTCCTGGATTCCTGGGGGCCAAAGCAGGGTATCTGTACTTAACCGATACGGGCCGAGGTCCAGCCGGTCTGTCGCGGCCTGAGGGCGTCACCCCAGAGCGCCAGTCGCGACGGGAGGCTTTTCTGCGCGACCTGCAGGAAAATCAGCCATCCACAAACGATAAACGGCTCACAGATTACGACGCCGCCATCACGCAAAGCCTGAAATTGAGCGGACCGGAGTTCACACGAAGCTTTAAGTTGGACGAGGAAAAAGCCGAGCTGCGAGCCAGATATGGCGGCGAATTTGGCCAGCGCTGCCTACTCGCCCGAAGGCTTGTAGAGCGAGGAGTGCGGTTCGTCGAAGTCTCGCACAACCTTAATTTCCTCAACGGCTCCGGTTGGGATGTCCACAACACCGGCATTCTCAAACAGCACGAACTCATCCGAGAACTCGATACCGCGGTCGCCACGCTCCTCGCAGATCTCGAGCGACTTCGCCTCCTAGAAAAAACGCTCATAGTCATCACCACCGAGTTTGGACGACCTCCAGAATTTGACAGCGGCGGCGGCCGTGGCCATCAAGGCAGTGCATTCACCTGTGTTCTTGCTGGGGGCGGCTTGCGGCACTGCGGTGCCTACGGGCGCACCGATAATCTGGCAAAGACAATCGCCGCCGATCCAGTGAGCGTCCCCGATTTTTTCGCGACCATCCACGCGGCAATGGGTATCGATTACACCAAAAATCTGTATGACGGCGACCGGCCTGTGCCCATCACCGACATGGGGCAGCCCATCGCGGCCTTATTCTAAACCCAAAACACCCTTGAAAATGCCATCGCTCTGGCGGGGAGGCTTCGTTTAAAGAGAGTTGCGAAAGGCTAGATAACACGTTAAATTCGAGCGGTTTTCATTCAAGCAAGCGAGTGGCTTTCATCCGCAAACTGCAGGCACTATTAAAGGCTCGAAGATTTCCTGTGCAACTTTTCCAGTGCGGCGTTTTTTAACGCCTGACATGTTACCAATGAGTAGGGAACGTTCATTACAAAATGCCGCGCGCGGGCGCGGCGTAATCCTTGGATGTTTTTTGGCACAGGCTCGGACGTTTGAAAAACGACTCATGGCGCATCAACTTCGAAATCGGAAAACAACACGCACCAATTCCACAACGGATATGGCTGGCCAACACGTGTGCCGTAGCTGGCGTCTGTGAAGGTGTAAACGGATTGCTCGGAATCAGAGTCGCGCACATTCCCGTAGCTAAAGGGCCGCTGCGCGATCACCGACTGCCCCACCTCGAATCGCGTGCCGTTACGCAGCTCGCGCGGATCGTAGCTCAGCACGGTGACTCCGTTTTTCTCACTCACGCCTCGCACGGGAACGCGCGTGTTGCTGCCAGTAATGCTCGTGACAAAGAATGCGCCTTCATTGGTGAGTGGTTTGAGTTGATCGGCAAACCGAGCCCTCAAAACAATCTCCTCTGTTTTCTCCGGTCCGCTGCGGACCTCAGCAATATTGCCTAACGCTCCAGCACTTGGATGACCGTAGTTCACTCGGCATTTTTCGCCCATAGGCAAGGGTTTGTTAAACTGGATGCGCAATTGCGTCGGTGCGATGACTTCGACAGAGGTAAGTGCGAGAGACCTTCCTTCGTTACCGCGAACCTGGAAGCCAGCGAGCGAGATGAAGCCGCCTTTGGTGGCGATCTCCTGTCGTCCAAGGGAGCTTGTATCGATCGATAGAGGGGGACACGGCACGGTGAACTCAATCACGACACTATCTCTCCCAGCCTCGAGTTGTGCCGTACGCGGTCGCAGTGGCTGCCATGCTTGATGCTGATGAAGAACGCGATGCATGACTTTACCCACCTGCTCGCCCCACCAGCGCTCGCCATCGGCCGCGAGATGGATCGCATCGCCGTGGCGCTCGCCATTAACGCGGCTGTTGATCGCACTCGGCACCGCATAGTGCGGCCCTACAAGATAAATGGACGAATCCGCGTTTGCTGCCATGAGTTGTGCAGCGCCGGCGGGGCCGAGCGTTTGATAGGTAAACATCGGCAATTCGCCGCGCTGGCCCGTGATTGCACAAAGATCAGCCGCCCACTGCTTGCGATACGCCATGAGTTGATCGCGATACCACGCCAGTCCCTCCGCACGCGGCAGCTCCGCGTCCCAACGCGTAGGCACAATGCCTCCCGTCGGCCCACCGTTTCCCTCGCCCTGCATCCAGTAGAGAGCTTCAATGCGAAAACCCGGACGCATCGCACGGCGCGCGTCATCCAGGCTTGTGCGGTAATATCCGCCGCCATTCCGACGCGACGCTGGCGTGCGTTCATCCGTTGATAGATCGGCACTCGACAGTTCTTGGATCTGCCGACCACCTTGGCCAGCGCAAGCCACGAGAAAACGAGGCCCCTCCTGTACTGCTCGGACTTTATGGAAATCGACTAGCGCAGCCTTGAGATGATCCGCCAAACCATTGGCCACCGTCTCGCCCAGCCCTCCGTGCACTTGGGCCGTCAATGGCACGAGCCTAAACAAATCAGCCGCTCGCTCCTCCGGTGTTGACGCGTTTTCGTTGGGAAGCCAGGTGCGAACACCGCGCATGAAGCTGTAGTTGCCCCAACCGGTGTCCGCTGTAGTGACAACGGGAAGGGACTCCGAGCCATCACACAAAGACTGACCCATCAGCCAGATGCCTGAAAGGGTGGGATTGGTGTCCTGCGAGAAGCAGTGAGCAACCAGCAGGCTCGTGACGACAAAGTAGCGCTTCATGGGTGGCCTGCTTTCATTGAGTTACGGGATGAACTGCAGGGCGTAAACGTCAGCGTCCTTCATGACAAAACGCAAACGCACACTGTGGCCGGCGAGCTTGGATAAATCCCCGCCGCTCTTCCACGAAACCGTCCGTTCAATGCTGTTGCCAAAAATCTCAGGGCAGTCCTGAAGCGTGAAGCCAGGGAGTGGTTTGCCATCTGCATCCTGAATTTCGACACGGATGCTCCCAGCGGCTGATGTGGCGCAGTTGAGCTGGAGTTTTCCACCTTCGAAACGCAATGACTTAGTGAGAAATTCTCCTCCTTCATAAGGCGCATTCACAGATGCGAATCCATCGAGGCGCATGGAATACCGACGCAAGTGGGAAGTGGGCTGCGCATAGTCCTGATTGACATAGACTGACATCTCCACCGGTCCGGTCTGCACGACATTCAACGCAGGGTAGCCAGTGCGAGAAACCCACTCATTTGGCCGCAAACCAGGCCGGATGAGTGCTTCACGAAAAGTCTGCTGAAAGGTCCGTCCATCCCGCGAAGTCAGCAGCACGGAGTCCGACGCATCCTTATAATATCCGGCATTCACCCCAATAAGTTTCGCCTCAGCCTCGGAGATGGTTTGGCGATGCTCCATAAAACGCGCAGCGGTCGAAACGTAGAGCTGGGGAGCTCGGAAGTAAGGGTGCGTCTGGCTGACGTAAATGTGAACCTCCTGAGCCGGTTCAAAGCGCATGGGTTCCGCGTCGCTCCAATGAATCAAGTCTGGGGAGGTCGCGCGGGACACGGTGCGCAAACCGGTGGGTTTCCATTCCGCTGAGGTGGCGACACCACTTGAAAAGGTTCGGAAAAAGCAGACATAACAGTTCTCTAAAGCAGACCAAAAAGAAACGTTCTGCGAGTCAAACGCACCACGAGTGATGACAGGGCCATCATGGAAAGGCCGCCAATGGATACCATCCTCAGACGTATAGGCTCTCAAGCCCCCTGCGGGATTTTTGTTATCGAGCAAACCTCCCAGCGCCTTGAAACGTTCCGCATACGGCACGCCGGGCCGCGTGTCGAGGAAAGGGCTAAAATTGTGCGTCACCCCGGGCGTCGTGAGTACAATGTTGTTTTCTTTGGAGCCTGCAGCTTCGTGAAGGCCGAGGCTTGGCTTAATCCAATGCCTGCCATCCTTACTCTCCGCATAGCAGGTGACTTCTCCTTTACCATCAACGCCCCCGATCTTCCCCCGATAATAGAGCCGGAAAGTATCGCCGTCTTGAATCACTGTACAATAACCGCAGAACGCACCTTCCCAAGATTGGTCATAACGCAGGACCTCGCCTTCATCTCGCGGCGCATGCTGTTTTAATCGCACATTCTCAAGTCGCTCGATAAGATACTGATCCACAAACAACTCCCGTTGGGAGTGAATGTTAATTGGTGCCTCAGCCGCACTTGCAGTGTTCAGTGCGACTGCTAGAAATCCGGCGAATGCTGCCAGCGTGAGGTTCAGCGTGTTCTTTAGGGACATGGTGGTCTAGTTGATAAATTTGTTGTTAAAACTCAAGGCCCAGCCTGAGCTGGCAGTGGCGGGATCTTTAATGGATGTAATGGCCGGATTTTACGCGTTAATGCTCCACCGCGCCTGCCGCAGTACGGCCAATTTCGGCTCTTTCATGCTCTCATACCAAACGGTGAGCAATGACCCGTCCCCAAGTTCCACTGTGCTGGGATACCCAAGATCTCCAGCGATGCCATCCCCGGAAAGAATCATCGCTTCACCCCAAGTTTTACCATGGTCGGAGCTAAGGCGTGCTTGATTGCCGTAAGGCTTGCGACGGTGCCCGTAAGTCATGAGCAGGCGACCATCGCGTAAACGCAGCAGATGCGACGGGAGACCCCAGACGCCGATGGAATGCGGCTCACTCCACGTTTTGCCGCCATCGAGCGATTCGGTCTGCAACGTCTCGCCCTTATTTGCGTCATTGTGATTTCGAATCTGCGCAATCAACGTCCCGTCGCCGGCTTCCACAACGTGAAGTTCGTGGTAGGAATTTTTGTCACCCTTGCGCGTGGGTATATCTGCAAGCCACTGCCACGTCTGGCCGTCGTCTTTGGATTCCGCTACGCCAATTTTTTTGTCGCTAGTCCAAAGCTGTTTCCCTGCATAAAGCAGGCGACCGTCCTTTAATTGAATCGGGCCATGTGGACTATTGACGACAGAAGGAATCCGATTCGACCATGATTTACCACCGTCCGTTGAACGAATAACCCATTCGCCGAGCTCGGCTTTGCGCTCTTCATCACTGAGTCTCGATTGCGCCGCTTTCCATCTAGCGACCTGCTCTGGCGGCATTGCGGAAGTCGTCCAACCCTTCTCCGTCTGCGCCCCAAGGCCGGTGCCTTTTGCGAGGTGCTCTTCGTAGGCGAGTGAAGTAAACGTCGTAACAATCAGTGTGCCCTTTTCGGTCTCCAGTACTCCAGAGTCGCGGTCGTCCGTGGCACTATCAAGTAGGACGCGCGGCCAGGACCAGGTTTGGCCGTTATCGCGGGAGGTCATCGCGTGGACTTGGCCCATTGGGCAAACATGCGATTCACGCCCCCCAGACCACGTGAGCCAGAGCTCTCCACTGCGCCGCCTAGCGACCGTTGGCCAGCCGTTATAAAACTCCGGTTGTTGAGAGATCACTTTGATTTCGATCCCACTCGCACTCGGCGCAGCAGTGAGTCGTCGCGGTATTCCAGTGAGCGCGCCCCCGGATAAAATGCCCGCGGTTTTTAAAAAATTCCGTCGAGTTACGGAACTGGGGGATAATGTTTTCATGGGTGGTGTTGGGGTTTGTGGTTTCTGAATTAAACTGGCGAATTTAAATTCGCGGTCGCGTACGCAGCCTTTAGCAAAGGCTCGGACTGCGTGTGTGTCCCGCGGTAGACGAGCAGCAGACCGAGCCGCGAATGCTCGCTGGTGTTCGGCGCGGAGTGGTGAATCGTCTCGCAATGATGAATGAGCGCATCGCCCGGCTCTAGCAGGCCACAGAATTGCTGGGAGAGCGGAATGTCCGGCTCCTCTGCTAGGCCCATCGAATTGCCATTCACTCCGGAGGCCTTGGTTGGCAACAAGCCTGCCTTGTGCGAACCGCGCACATAATAAACCGGGCCATTGTCTAAAGTGACAGGATCCATCGCGATCCAAATGGTCAGCATGTCCGATGGTGTCTGGCAAAAGTAGGCGTTGTCCTGATGATATGGAACGCCGGAACCGATACGGGCAGGTTTGTTAAATGTCTCGACTCCGCACAGCCGCGCCTCTCCCTTCACGAGTTTGCTAGCAAGCGCAACAATTTCAGGCTGGGCGAGCATTGGGACAATCGCGGGGTGATGTTGCTCCAAACGCCACAGGTTGCGAACCGTCTTACCATCCGCCTCGAACGTGCGCGCATCAGGTGGCTTTCCGGAAAGATCCTCAAAAATGTAACGATCCAGCTCCTCGCGAATCTCCCTGACTTGATCCGGTGTTAACAAGCGGCGGATCCGAACCACTCCGTCGCGCTCGTAGTCTTGAAACAGCTGACTCACATTAATATGCTTCATGGTAGTTGCTTGATTTTCCTTTTTGGCGTTGAGCGATTGTAAAACACGCGACTATCACACTAACCGCGCAAACCCCGTGCTGGCGGGCATCGGCCCCGCCTCGGCTTGCAGCCTGTCTTCAGTTTGCCAGCGAGTTATCTCGGTGAGGGATTCATCCAGAGCAGCCACCATCGACCTGACCAACGTTTCTGTATGCGGCCACATGACGTAAAGCTGCGAGCTGAAGAGAAATCCGTGTCCGAGCATCAAACGAATACACAGTGCTTTAGCGGCGGCGCTTGAATCCCCCAGCTGGAAACTCAACGAGGGAGCACAGGGCATTCCGCCGACTTTGATGTTTAACGTAGGATGTCTTGCGGTGACCTCACGCAGACTACGCTGCAAGGACTCACCAAGACTCCAAACATACTCCTGGACGCTCTCCGCTTGCATCTTACCAACACAGGCTAATGCCGCAGCCGATCCAATTCCATCGGTCCAGTAGCTACTGGAAATGAAACTGCGATTCGCGGCATCCATCACCGCATCCGTGCCGACGATCGCCCCGCAGGGAATGCCGTTGCTCATCGCCTTCGCGTACACCGCAATATCAGGCTGGATACCGAGCTGCGGGCAGGCGCCTGGAAATCCAAAGCGCCATCCGCTGGTCACCTCATCGATGACAAAAACGGCACCTGCCGCACGACAGGCCGCTGCCACATTTTTCAAGAAGCCATCGCGGGGCAGTTCCGAGCGCATAGGCTCCATGACGACGGCAGCGAGGTTGCCCCCGAGCTTGTCCAAGGCGGACTGGAAGGACACAGGGTCATTGTAGCGGAAGGGGACTGCAGTACCTCGCAACTCGCGGGGTACACCCAGCGGCTCCAAGCCTGGGAGAAGATGCCCGTCAAGCGCATCTCCCTCACCAAGATTTGCGGCGAGATACCAGTCGCCCCATCCATGATAACCGCAAAAGGCGATGCCACTCTTGCCCGTGGCCGCGCGGGCGATGCGAACCGCGAGGGCAAGAGCCTCTCCGCCGCCTCGGGCATAACGCACTTTGCCCGCCCACGGGTGCAAAGAAAGCAGCACCTCGGCGAGACGCACCTCGTCCGGAGAAGCAAGCGTGCAATAACTGCCGAGATCCACGCGGCGCTTTACTGCCGAGTTCACCGCAGCATCACCATGACCCAGTAAAATGGCACCAACGCCACCGGTGAAGTCGGTAAATCGTCGGCCATCCAGGTCCCAGATGTCCGCGCCTTTGCACCGTGAGAAGTATGAAGGCCAACTCACCGGATCAAAGAGATGTGCGCGCTTTGAGAGTAAGCCGGTCCCGCACGAAATAACAGTTTTGGCCTTCGTCCACAGCTCGGGACCGCTCACATGTGTCACCCGTTGTTTGATATTCAGATGTCTCTCAATAAGCCGCAGCGCGTTATTGCAAAAAATATCCTGCAAGTCTCCCTGCGTCATCCCCGTGTCATCACAGGCTTCACGCAGACACATTAACGACTCGATCCCGACGAGGGTGTAACTGCCAAATGTGGTAAGCTTTTGCGCCGACTCATCCTCAGAATAAATCCAAGTAAAACCATCGCCCTGCGAAATGCAGGAGCCCCGCAGTTCGCTCACCATGTAATCGCTACCCCACAGCACGCGGCGCGGACCGAGGATTTCTAAGGCCGCGCGAAAGGCTCCAGCTTGCGTTACCGCAGAAGTGTCCACAACGACGTTGTCGATATCCGCAAGGGCATGCAGACCCTCCCTTGCGTGGCGGTAGTTGAACGAGCGAGCCACGTGCGCCAGAACCAGCCGGCACCGTGGATAGCGGCGGCAGAGTCGACGGATGAATTCGATATTGCGCGAATCAGTGATCCCGCCTGCGCGCATGATGTGCAGCATCATCACACCGTCATGCTCGTCGCAAAGCTCCCACATCCATTCCGGAGCGAAGGACTCGAGTGTCGCCTCGCCTGTATCCGCCATGTCCGAGTAAAGCCGATACGGTTTAATTCCTATGAAAACTCCGCTTTTTAGAAGCCGCCGAACTTCCGCCGGATCGTCATCCGGAGCAGCCAGCACAAGAGCCCTTGAATTAGTCGTTTTGACAAAAGGCTCGACCTGTTCACGTAGCCACGCGTTCTCTCCAGCCCG
>CANJZW010000079.1 GCA_947479475.1 Chthoniobacteraceae bacterium | reverse complement strand
GTCGCTCGCAGCGTCCCGCTGAACACGCCCACCGTTGTCAACGTCCCGCTGATTATACCATTCGCAGAATTGAGCGTCAGTCCGGGGGCGAGACCCGTTGCGCCGTAACTCGTCGGTGCATTGGTCGCCCCGATCTGGTAGACAAACGCTCTGCCCGCAACCCCGCTCGCCTTCAGCGTGCCCGTCAGCACCGGTGCGGGGATCAGCGCGGTGATCTCCAGCGGTGCGGTCCCAGTGCCAGTCGAGTTTGTCGCTCGCAGCGTCCCGCTGAACACGCCCACCGTTGTCAACGTCCCGCTGATTATACCATTCGCAGAATTGAGCGTCAGTCCGGGGGCGAGACCCGTTGCGCCGTAACTCGTCGGTGCATTGGTCGCCCCGATCTGGTAGGTGAACGTGCTGCCCACCACACCGCTTGCCTTCGCCGTGCCAGTCAGCACTGGTGCGGGAATCAGCGAGGTGATCTCCAGAAGTCCAGATGCCGTTCCCACCGCATTGCTCGCCGTGATTGTACCAGTGAAAACACCGGTAGCAGCCAGCGTGCCCGAAACCAACCCGGTGGTCATGTTCAAGGAAAGGCCCGGAGCGAGGCCGCTGGCCCCAAACGCCGTGGGGAAGTTGGTGGCGCTGATTTGATAAGCGACGGTCTCGCCCTGAATTCCAATGGCCTTCGCCGTGCCATTCAGCACGGGGGCCTGGATGGGAGGTGGCATGACGCTCACCTCCAGCGCCTGCGAGCCCGTTCCAGCTGCGTTCGTCGCGAAGAGCGTTCCCGAGTAAACTCCGAGCGTTGAAAGAGTCCCGGAAATTAACCCGGTTGCAGTGTTCACCACCAGTCCGGGCGCCAGAGCGGTTGCACTGTAGGAAGTCGGTGAATTACTGGCACTCATCTGATAGCTCAACGCGGTTCCAACCACTCCGGCCGCCTTCAATGTTCCCGTGAGCACTGGGGCGCCAAGCACAGCAATCTCCAGGGATGCGGTTGCGCTGCCGTCCCCGTTTGCCAGTCCGATCGTTGCGCTCGTAGTGCCGCCGCTGAGAGGAATACCCGTTATCGAACCAGCGCTCGTGCTGACCGAGAGCCCTGCGGGAAGGCCGCTTGCCGAGTACGAAGTGGCGGCGACGTTGCCTGTGATTTGGTACACGAACGGCTGGCCCGCAATACCGAAAGAACGGAGCGTTCCCGTGACCAATGGCTGGAGCCGCACCTGCGCAGGATTGCTAACCACTGCCACTGAGCCCGAACTCACGCGCGCCGTATAAGTGCCGAGGCTGAGCAAATCCGGATTGCTCACGGTCATCGTCCCAGAAGTGGCGCCCACCAAGGTGCCGCCGTTGAGATACCATTGGTAGGACAAAGGCGCGGCACTCTCGCCGGCCACGGAAAGGGTGAACGGTGTCCCAATCGTGAGGAGCGTCACGGCGGGGGGCTGCTGGTAGACCGCCACCACGGCAAGCGAACCGGCTGCCACGCTGAAGGTCTGAGTTCCCCCTGTGAGACGGGCCTCATAGGCGCCCTGGTCCGTCAGCCCAAGCGAGCCGAGGGCCAGCGCAGCAGCCTGCGCTCCTGCAAGGGGAGCACCGTTTTTGCACCATTGGACAGAGCCGCCAGTGGGGACATCGACGGTGTAGGTGACTGACTCTCCTGCGGCGAAGATCGACCGGTCCGGGGTCCGCGTGAGCTTGGAGAAGACCTCGACTGCCACGAAACTGCCCGTGGTGACCAGCTGCGTCGACAATCCCCCGAGCTTTGCATCAGCGAGCGATAGTGTGCCCGCTACCGGGTTGGCCCCTGAAAAGGAAAGCAAGGTGTAGGTGCCAGTCATCGGGGAGGGAACCCCTGAAGCCAGACTCAACCTGATTGAATTTGAACCGTTGAGGGAAAAGCCGTTTTGGTTGGTGAGTACGATCGAATCGTTGGCAGAGGCCGACCCCACCCGAAAGTTCAACAACCCGCCACCACTTAAAACGAGCCCACCAAGCGTCAGCCGGCCGGTTCCGCCAAGACCGCCGGGACTGATGGTTCCCCCACCAGCAACGAAAAGGGAGCCGCCAATCGTACCTGTCCCGATGAGGGAGGCACTCGCACCCACATTGAAGGAGCCGCCAGCCAGCAGCGTAGCGCCGGAAAGTTCGAGCGTTCCTGCGCCTACGAATGTGGGACCTGAGTAGGTGCTTACCCCCGCGAGAGTGAGAGTGGCGGAACCAGCCTTGGCAAGCCCCAGGCCACTGCTTTCTTCCCCGAGGCCGCCTGAGAGCCGCACATTGGAGACCGTGTTTAGGCTGAGGTTCGAGAGCAACCGGCCCGGTCCAGTGAAGGCAAGAGAGCCTGAATCCAAACCTGCACCGAAAGACACAGACCCTCCGAGGAGAAGTGGATTGCCCAGCGAGCGGAGCGCCAAGCCATCGGCACTAATGGTTCCACCGGAAACGGAAAGCGTCCCCAAACCCAAGGCGGAATCACTTCCAAGCGCCAGCTGCCCTGCCGTGACAAGGACGCCCCCGCCAAAGGTGTTTGCGCCCCCGAGACGCAATCTGCCCGCGCCGGCTTGGACCAGTGCCCCGGCAGAGCCGCTGACCACACCGGCCACATCCGAATTGGATGCCCCGGTGAAGGCGAGCCGCCCGCTGTCTACCTGCACCATTCCCGCCCCGCTCAGCGACGCAAGATTCGCGCCGTTTGAGGCGATGAGTCGGGCTTGGCCCGCCACAAAAACGACGGCATTTGCGGGCAGCGCGCCGGCAGTGCTCAGCCTCAGCGTACCCGCCGTCACGCTGGTCCAGCCGGAATAGGAGTTTGTGGCGCTCAACTCCAATGTGGCGTTGCCGGTCTTCAACAAACTTCCAGGACCCGACAGCAGGCCGGTGAGCACAGCGGTGCCGGAACCCACGCCCAACGCCGCGGTACCCGCCAAAAGAAGAGGCCGCGGGGAAACGAATCCCGATCCGAAAAGGACCGTAGCTTCGCTCACCGAGACAGGGCCCCCCGAGGCACCGAGGTTGGAATCGGCTGCCACCACCAACGAACCCCCATTGACCACCAAGCCGCCAGAAAAGGTGTTGATTCCGGAAAGGACCAACGTTCCTGAGTTCGACTTGACGAGCGGCCCGCCGGAGACAGAGACACTGGAGACGCTCCCAGTGACGGTTAGGGTGTTACTTCCGGTGACATCAAACGTACCACCGGCGCCTCCCACGATGATCGGACGTTTGTTTGCGCCGCTGTTGTCCAGCGCGAAGCTCGAGGTGGCCCGGAGTACACCCGTAAGCTCCACAGTACCGCCGGTAGCCACAGCGCCAAGGGCTGCGTTTGAAGACACGCTCAACACCCCCGCATTCACATAGGTTGTCCCCGTGTAGGTGTTGGTACCGGACAAAACCAGGGTGCCAAAACCGTTCTTACTCAGACCGGTGAGTCCCACGTTGTTGGTGATTTGAGAGGAAACAGAAAGCGTGCCCGCGCCCCATTGCTGGAAAATGAGTTCCGAACTCGCAGAGCCCATCAATGACCCGGAATCGATCGAGAAATCGTGGGTTCCGGTAAACAGCAGACCGCCGAAAGCCGTCGTCAACGAGGTGCTGCCAAGATTGAGCGACTGGCCGGCGCCTGTCGGCGCAACTTTCAATGTATAGGGCGATTGCGAGGCGGTCTGCACAAGCGAACCGGAGAGCAGGTAGCTGGCGGTGGCGCTGGCTCCGGAGGCAGCAAGCGTCGAATAACTTCCGCTGGAAAGGGGGCTGAGGGTGTACGGGGCACTCCCCGAAACTGAGGTGGCCCAGTTGTAGGCGCTGCCGTCAAAGTAGACAAGCCGGCCGCCGTAGATGTTGTTTGTCTTTGCCAGAGTCGTCGTGATGTTGACGCTCCCCCCGTCCGCTCCAGGGGCGACACCCACGAGAAGACCGCCCCCCTTTGTCGTCGTGTACCCGCCCATGGCGAGCATGGTGGACACCCCGCCGTTTGGATCCACAAGCAGCTGCGCACCGCCCGAAGCCAAGGCAACGCCCCCGAGCGACTGGGAGGTGCTTCCGGAGCTTCCGCCTTTCACAAAAAGCGAGCCCCCTCTCAAACTCAAACTGCTCGAGGGGTTTAGAAGATTGGCAGAAAGCCCCGCACGCGCTAGATCGAGGACAAGCACTCCACCCTCGAGGCTCAACGGCGTGACAGCGCCCGAGGCCACCGGGCTTTCCAGAGACCAGCGTCCCGCCCCCGTCTTGGTAAGCGCGGAGATCGTTCCCAGAGTGCCGCTCAAGACCCCGGTCCCCGCACCGGTCAGGGCCAGACCGAACCCCCCAGAGAAACCGCCTGACAAGGTCAGGGTTCCCGCTTCCGATGCGATGGTGGAAGCGGCCTGAAGTGTGATCGTCCCGGAGTGGACATTGTTTCCGAAGCCGTTCACCAACGCCCCGGACTGTCCCGCAGCTCCGTTTCCGGCGAGGATGAGCGCCTCTGCGCCAAGGTTGACGCCGCCTGATAGTTGGAGCGTTGCGCCTAAACTCACCGTTGTGGGACCGCTGGAACCGCCCAAGGCGGAGGAATCACCAGCGACAAGCATCCCAGCGGCGACCGTGATCGTACCCGAGAGAGAGCTTGCCCCCGCCAAGGTGAGCGAGCCCGTTCCCTTCTTTGTGAAATTGCCAGCTCCGGCCAGTGAACCTCCAAAGATCAGATTCTCCACCCCGACATCCACGACACCAGTGATGTTGGTAGGGATGGGAGCAAAGCGGGGGCTCAAGTCTGCCACCACTCCAGGGCCGTATTGCAACGTGCCTCCCCAAAACGAAACGGGCCCCATGTTTCCAAGGGCTTCGTTTTTCCCGATTCTCAAGATGCCCGCCAGCAGATTGGTGCCGCCTGTATAGGAGGAAATGGCGTCAAGGGTCAGGGAGCCTGCCACTGACAGGACGCGCGACCCGCCAAGCTCCGAAATGGGGGCGCTAATCGTATTTGCCCCCTGGGCGGTTATTTGGGCGTCCTGAAGAAGCAGCACACCCCGGGCGGAAGACAGCGCAGTGGACCCGGCAAGGGAGAGGCCGCCGCCATTCAAGACGAGCGCCGCGGGATTTCCCGCCGGCAAAACCAGCCCTAGCGCGGCATCACCACCGACATTGAGCCAGCCGGAGTCGATCCGGATGCCTCCCGCGAACGACGAGCTACCCGAAAGCGAAAGCGTTCCCAGCCCCGCTTTTACAATCGAAACGCCGGTTCCAGAAAGAGCCCCCCCAAAAGTCGCCGTCATTTGCGGGGCGACAACGTCGAAGGTGGCTGTGCCGGGGGAGAGCAGAATAGAACCGTTAAGCGTGAGGCTGCTGGTGCCGCCGAAGATGACGCCGCCCGCCGCTGCGACCGTGTTGGCCACGGTGTAGGCGCCGCTCGATACAAGCGTCGCACCGGCGCCGAGCATGAGCGTGCCCGCGCCTAGGGGGCCCGCAGTCACAAGCGTCCCAACGCTGGTTTGCGCGCTGCTGCCTGCAATCAGGAGACCGCTGTCGCCCGAAACGTTAAAGCCGCCGCCGAAGCTGCTGCTGCCGCTCACCTGCAAGACGCCGCCACCGCCCACATTTACGGGGCCCGCATTGCGGATGACACCGCTGAGGGCAAGGGTGGGCGACCAAGGCGCGGTTTTTACACCCAACACCGAAACCGGTGCGACGGCTATGGTCTGGGAGGCGCCGCCAAAGTCCAAGGTTGTATCAATCACCGATGGCGCATTGGGGTTTGAGCTGGCAGCCCAAATGGCACCCGTCATAAACACCGTGCCCGAGGTAAGTAGCGGCGCGCTGTTCATGCCCCGGTTGTTGAGGGAAATCCCTGAAAGGGTCTGGGAATAGCCGCTCAGATCAAGGATAGACGGCCCGTTCAAGACTGGTGCGACGGAAAAATGGATCTGATTGGAGGCGCCGAATTTAGCGGACCCACCGTTGATCAGGAAATCACCCGCTGGCACGGCCACCGTGGCATTGCCGTCTGCATTAGGAACCGCGAGTTGCAGGGAGCCGAAAAACCCGTCCTCGTTGAGCACCGTTCCGCCGGTGTGAAAATTTGGGCTGACAAGCGAAAGCACACCCGCATCCCAACCGGTGTACACCAGCCGAGTCTTCGCGCCGAACCCATTGTCCACGAGCGCACTGTTAAGGGTGGTCGTGCTGGTAGCGGCGAACATGTAAAGGCGTGCGATGCCTGAGCTTTGCGTGCCGCCCGCGGTGATTCTTCCATTTCCTGGTGCTGCGCCAATGGAGCGGGAGAAGCTGCCGCTCGAAGTGAGGTTTGCCGCGGTGAGGTTCAGGGTGTCCGTGTTGTTTTCAAAACCCAAGGCTTGTCCGTTGGCCGAGACGGCCCAACTCATTGCGTTCACGGCGTAGGTGCCCCCCTGAGTGGCGGGCACGTTCTGGGCACCCGAGAGTTTGAGGTTCGCAGTGGGCGAACCGATCTGGGGCAGAACGGTGGCATCGTATCCCTGGTAGCCAACCGCATTCAAAGCCCCCAAACCGTTCACGGGATCAGCCGAAAGCAGCTCGGTTCGGTTATGGTTCGCAAACGGAACGATGCCATTCACCAGAATACTAGAGGCGTTCTCCCAAATGATCCGGGCGTTACTGCCCGCCAGTCCGCTGGTGGTGGACGTTATTTTCAAGGTGGCGTCGCCGGTTGCCAATAGCGTGCCCACGCGGAGTTCTGTGGAGCGGATGCCTGTGGACCCATTCGTACTTTCCAGCCCGCTGGCGCCCTCCGCCAAAATCATCGTTCCAATCCGCTCACTGGAGGCATCATTTTCGCGGCCCTTCAAAGTCAACCAGGCTCCCCGCAGGGTGACAGGCGCGGCATCATTGAGGCGGTCTGCAAGGCCAGCGGTACCGGTGTTGTCCAAGATCAGTCTGCCGTAGTTGATCTCGATGGCCGAGGTGCCCGAGAGGCGTGCATCGTCGACAAGACTCAAGATGGTGGTGACATTGCTAGGTCCGCCAACGCCGCCGGAAAGAAAGGTTGGACCCGTGTAGGTCTGGTTGCTGTAAAGGTTTTGGGTGGTGCTCCCGGTTTTTGCGTAGGCGATGTTTCCTGTGATTTGGCCGCCGAACTGGGTGGTGGTGGCGTTCATGTTGACCGCCAGCACCGCACGGACAGAGGAACTGTTCAGAACCGTACCCCCTGACCCGAAGCCGGATAGGTCTCCGGCTGAATTGAGGTTTCCGATGGACTGCACGTTGCCGGCCAGATCGAGAGTCGCCTTCGGGCTGAGGGCGACATTGATTCCCGGGTAAAGCGTATTTGCGCCCCCATCCAGAACGACCTTGCCACCAATCATATTGAACCAAGTGGGGGTGAAGTACTGCGGGGCGCTAAACACGAGCGTTCCCGCCAATCCTTTCACCATGTAGGCACTCGCCAGGGCGCCTGAGACACGGAGTGTCGCGCCTTCGCTCACGTTCAGGTCGAGTTCCGCGGTGCCACTCAACGTCAGTCCCCTTTCCAGCGAGGCCGTGCCGGAGCCAACCAGAACCTGACCCGAGGCAAGCGAAAGGGTCTGCGCCCCCACACTTGATCCCAGCGAAACAGCGCCCTGCGTGGCGATGGCGTTGACCGTGCGACTGGGCGTCAGCGCCGAGGCCGTCAGCAGCATCGTGTCCGTGGAGCCTGCGGAAAGCAGCGCGTTGGAAACGTTGTAGGCCGAGAAGGCCGACACACTGCCCGCGGCGTAGGTAGCAAAGTTGACCCCTTTTGAATCCACCACCAAGGTGCGCGGCATCAAACCGCCGGTGAGTGTGGGAGCTGTATTGAAGGAAATCC
Organism: Chthoniobacteraceae bacterium; assembly: GCA_947479475.1. Lineage (GTDB taxonomy): Bacteria > Verrucomicrobiota > Verrucomicrobiia > Chthoniobacterales > Chthoniobacteraceae > Chth-196. Next base: position 13,158 of record CANJZW010000079.1, on the reverse strand, counting down.
TGTTCGCGCTGGAACCAAAGTCGCTGCCGGTTCCACCCGAACGGAACAGGAGGCTGGAACCAGAGTTCACGCCGTTGCCCGAGATCGAACTGAAACTCAGGGTCGCGTTTTGGCCGGTTGTCAGGACCCTGATTTCGTTGTCCCCGGTTGCGGTACCCGGAGAGCTATTGAGCACCCCAAACGCCTCGCTGGAGGCGGTAGTGGGGCTCACCCTATATTCCAAGACACCGGAGGTCAGGCTCAAGGGCCTCCCCCCAAGTCGATTGGGGATTGCAGTGAGGGAGTCGTCCAAACGCAGGACGGCACCATTGGTCACCGCCACCGCAATGGAGGGGCCGCCGGCCAAAGTGCCGGCTCCGCTCAGGACAAAGGCGCCGCCGTAAATGTTGATGGCGTTGGTGATAATGGCCGGTTGGGCCGTGGTGATGTTCGCGATGCCGGTGCCGTATTTGTTAAGCAGGGAAAACTGGTTTGGCGTTGCCGTCGCGGCCGTCAGGGGGCTGTTGATGTTGATGGTCCCGCCACCGGTGAGGTTGAGGGCGCGGGCAAAGGAGGTGCTCGTGTTGTAGATTCCGCCGTTGACGTTCAGCGTGGCGCCGGCGTTGGCACCAATGGCGGCGTAGAGGTTCAGCCGGAGGGTTCCCGTGGTGGTGTTCACGCCGTCGATGCTTTGGAGCTGGCCGCCGAAATTAACGCCACCGTAGGGGGCGTCGGTGGCGGATTGCAGCGAGATCGTGTTGCCTACGGAGATCCCGCCACTCAACTGCAGGGCTGCGCCCGAGGTGGTTCCGCCTGGTGCCACGCTCACCCAACCCGATCCCAGCGCGGTGGGACTGGTAGCGCGGACAACGCCCGCGTTGATGTTGAGCGAACCGCTTAAAAGGACATTGTCGCCGGCCAGCACCAGCACCCCGTTGTCGTTTTTGGCGAAGCCGTTTACGCCGCTGAGGCTGCCGGTGAGGGTGAGGGCCGCACCGCCGACCACGTCGAGGTTGTTGTTGGCGATCGTACCACTTTGGAACTGGAACGCGCGACTGGTGGCGAAGCTGCCGGTGGCTCGGAAGGTGGCGGCTCCGCCGCTGCTTAAATTGACGACATTACCCGGGGCGCCGAGGGCGCCGTCGGTGCCGGCGGCAAGCACGCCCGTTGGTACATTGATGTTACCGCTGAAAGTATTCGCCGCGTTGCCCAGCACGACGGTGCCGAGACCCGTCTTGTTGAGGCCACCGGTGCCGCTGAGCACCCCGTTGAGTGTCAGCCCCTGTGCCATGTTGGAGGCACTGGCAGCCGAGACAGCAAAGCTGCCGCCACCATTGAGCACGATAGGGTCGTTCAGCCGGAGTCCGTAGCCGTTGTTATTTGTGAGGCTGAGGCCGTTGGAGAGGTTGACCCCGAGCAGGGAGGCGGGTGCGACGGTCTTGTTGGCGGCCTGGTTCCAAAGCTGCGAAAGGCCGGAGCGCCCGACCGTGATGGAGGGCGAGCCCGTCCCGGTGGCGTTGAAGGTCAAGGGGGCCAGGGTCAAGACTTCCGACGCCCCGCTGCCAGAGCCGTCTGTGGTGAGCAACAGGGTGCTTCCCGAGAGGGTGACCGGTGCGTTCGCCGGGAGGCCCGTGAGATTGATGTTGAGGACCCCAAGACCCGTCTGTGTCAGCGAGGTCACGCCGGCGAGATTGACCGGTCCCAACAGATTCACTGTGAGCTTGGGACTGGCGACGTCGACCGTCACCGCGCCGGAGGGAACGGTCCAGGAACCGTTGAGGGTGAGCGTGGAGTTGCCCGTGGCGTTTGTTTTATTGAAGCGGAGGGAACCGCCTTCGAACACGAGATTGTTCACTAGAGTCCGGCTCTGCCCGTTGTCTACAAACAGGGCGGAACCCGCTCCCACAACGAGTGTCCCGCTGCCGACGGGACCGGTAAAAGGCGCGAAGGAGGAGCGGCCGTTTCCAGCCGTGTAAAGGGTGGTCAGACTCGAGTTCGCGCCGAGATTCAAGTCTCCGGCCAGAACCCGCAGACCGCCCTCGAAGCTGCTTGCCCCAGTCAGACGCAAAATACCTTCGCCGGTTTTGAGCAGGGAAACCCCCGGTCCTATCAGTGCCGCCGCCACAGTCAGTGCGGAGTCGGTGTCTGCGTAGGTCCGCCCGTCCACCTGGATTCCTCCCGCCTCGATCGTGCTGGCTCCCGGCGCCAGCGAGACGGTGCCGTTCAGGCTGGAGGACCAGGAATAGTTGGCGTCCTGGGAGGTGCCGCGGATGGGAAAACCGCTCGTCAGAAAGAGGGTGCCGCCGGTGTTGAAGGCCGCCGAGCCGTTGCTGCCGTAATTGTTGAAAACAACACTCTGCAGGGTGTTGTCACCGAACAGGGTGACTGTGCTGTTGTTGTTGAGGGTGACCGTGTTGTTTGCGGCGACCTGCCCGGCGTTGCCCAGCATGGTGAGCGTGGCATTGGTGACGGTGAGCCCACCAGCCGGGAGGACAATCGTGCCTGCGCTTCCGCCGAGTTGCAGGACGCCCTGTGAAATGGTGGTGCCACCGGTGTAGGTGTTCGCGGCGGTGAGCACAGTGGTTCCTGCACCGGACTTTACAAAGGCCAGCGAAGCGGACCCGGCGCCCAGTGTTTGGCTGAGGTCTTTAAGCACAGAATGGATCGTGAGCGACCCCCAGCAGTTGTAGGCGACAAGCTCCCGGACGCCGTTCATGGCCGTCCCCCCCGCGGTCAAGATGCCGCGCATCAGGGGGGTGCCGATCGTGGAGGCGTAACTCTCGTTGGAGCGCAACAAACCGCCCTGCTCGAGATTGAGCACATCCGTTGCGCTTTGAAAGGCGAGGTCGTTCTGGAATGCGCCCTCGAGGCGCAGCATGGCCGTCACCGTCCCGCCGGCGACAAGGGTGTTTGTACCGGCTGCGACGCCCGCGGAGGTTGCCACTAGGTTCGTGATATTCCCCGGCCCGAAATCACCGGCATACCCCACATAGCCCCCCTGGCCTACCATCCCAATTCCGGTGACCGGGTTGTAGGCGGCGTAGTGAGTGCTGTCGGTAATCGCCCAGGCTCCCAGAACGCCGGGCGCAGACAGTGCGGGCGCTTGGGCAACGGTAATGCGGTTGTTGTTCGCCAGGTTGCCAAGGTTTGGAGTCTTGAAATTGAAAGTAGCACCGGCGTTCCGCACAAGCGCGGCAAGGCTCAGATCTGCGGAATAGTTGGTGGCGTTTGTACCGCCGTTGGACGTGACAATGATGGTGTTGGCACCCATCGCCGCCGTGACTGAACCCAAGGTCTCGGTGGCTGCTGCCTTGACGCGGCCGTTGAAGTTGATCCCACCAGACCGCAGGGTGATCGGAGCGGTATCGCTGATGCGGTTGTTGTTCTGGGTCTGAAGGCCGTTGTTGTTGTTGAGGGAAAGGATGGCGGTGTTGAGTTCAATGCCGGAGGTGTTGAGCAGGGTGGCCTCGTTCTCGAGGTTCAAAGAGGAACCGGAGCGGATAGTCTTGCCCGTGTAGGTGAGGGGCGTCTGGAGTGTCAGCGATTGGGGCCCCACGGCGGCGAACGAGATGTTTCCGGAGACCCGGCCTGCGTAGATGGAAGCCGTGGCGATGTTCGCGACCAGGAGGCCCGGCCCGGAGGTGGAGGTGATCAACCCGCCGCCCTCAGGGTAGCCCCCTTGCGAACTGAGGGAGCCGACGAACTGCGTGTTTCCATTGAGATCGAGGATCGCGCCGGGAGCGACCACCGTGTTGCCCGCCTGCTGGATTGTATTGAGTCCGGCGTTTAAGACGACCCTGCCGCCGGCAATGGTGGTCGCACCGCCGGAGAAACTGCGCACGTTCAAAACAACGGTCCCTTCCTGGGTCTTCACAAATTGCTGCAGGCCAGTATTGAAGGCACTGTTGAGTTGCAGCGTGGAGCCCGCCGCGACCTGAAGCACAAGCGGCCTGAGGGTTGAGTCCAACCGGGCCACATTGAGCACGCTGGTGCCGCCGCTGGCCAACAGCCCGCCCGAGTCAAGCGAGAGGGTGGTGCCCGCGCCGCTGACACTGGCGGCCTCCAGCTTGAGTGCGTTGAGACCACGCGCTGCGGAGAGCGAGGCCGCGCCACCCACCAAACCGGTGTCGCCGGCGCTAAGCGTTCCGAGCGCACCGACAGCGTAGCCTGTGAAAGCGGTGAAACCATTGACCGCGTCGTAGGCCGCAAAATCACTGCCCACCAGCACGTTGGACAGCATTCCGTTGTTAAATGTCAGCCCCGTGGTACCGGCGAGTAGGACTTGGTTCGACACCCCCAGGTCGACAACAGAAGTCAGGTCCAACGCGGCGCCACCCGAGGCGGACAAGCTGAGCGAGGAAAAGGTGACCTTGTTGTTGCCCGTACCCGAAACTCTCAGGGCCGAGGGAACGTTCAAGGAGGTGAGGGTCCCAAGCGCGAGGGCGGAACCGGCTCCGACCCAGTCAAACACGCCGCCCTGCATGGAGAGCGGCGTACTGGCACCCAGCCGCCCCGAGGGGTTCACCCCGGTAGAGTCGTCCATTCGAAACGTTCCCCCGGCGTAGATGTTGACCGAACTCACCGCGGTCATGCTGCCCCCCGAAGTTCCACTGAGGACCACGGTCCCGCGGTTGACGTTGAGGGCACCGGTGAAGGTGTTCGCACCGGTAAGCGTGAGGGTTCCCGAACCTTGGTAGGTGAGCCCGCCGGCGCCGGTGCTCCCATTGAAAATCGTGCCGCTAACCAGGGTGTTTCCGCCGCCCTGGACGAAGAGCGTCCGCCCCGTGGTCGTGTTTTCCGACAACGCCACCGAGCCAGCCAAAAGCAAGGACGCGCCGCCGGTCAGGTCGTTCTGAAGAATGCGGTTGCCACCGGAATTGGTGAGGGTGCCTGCGAACTGAAGGCTGCCTGTCCCCGCTAAGACGGCTGGATCGCCGCCGAGGGTGACAGGGTTGAGCAGGGCGGAGGCGCCGGACATCGCGAAGTTGGAGCGCAGTTCACCGCCGCCGAGAGTCAGCGGTCCGCTCGACGCCCCGAGGGCGCTGGAGCCGGCGGAGACGGACGGGTTGTTGAGCAGCAGCGTGCCCTGATAGAGCGCAACGCCACCGGTGAAGGCGCTGGTGCCGCTGAGGGTGAGCGAGGCGCTGTTGGCGATGCGAATGTCGAGGCTGGTGGCGGAAAGGGAGCCGTTGGAGATGGGGCCGGTGATAACAGTCGAGCCGGTTCCTTTTATCATAAGGAGTCGAGCGGCCGCGGTGGCTGCGAGGTTGGTGAAGCCATTGAAGAAAAGGGGCGCCCCATTATTCATTGAATTTTGGAGGACCCACAGGCCAGCGCCGTCATTACCCCTTAGCGGATTTGTGAGTACAATCGGGTAATTTCCGGCAAACACAGCCGTATCGTAAGTGCTGAGGGAGATGCCAATAGGCGCGGCGGTGACGAGCGAACCGCCAAAAGCAAAGACACCACCACCCGCGAGCGCCACACCTGCCGCCCCCAACCCGTTCGCAGTCAAACCCAAGAGGCCATTATATACTGTTGTCACCCCCGAAAAAGTGTTCGGCGAAGTTGGCGCGAGCACCCAGACGCCGCCATCGTCCTTGACTACGCTGAGGGCGGAGGTTCCGGAGTTTGCGAGCGTGCTGGAGATCATGTTCATGTCGCCGCTCTGTCCCCGCAGGGTGAGCGTCTTGGCACCGGTACCGGTGTTTGCGACACTTGCCAATGTGAGCGGACCGCTCCCGGACGCGTCGATGGTCGGCCCGCCGGTGGTGCCCACCATGGCAAGGGTGCGCGTCGCTATCTCGCCGGGCCCGACGTAAAGCAGCGTTCCCCCGTAGGTACCGCTGCCAAGCAGCAGCGAACCGCCGCCCACGTTGGTACCGAGGTTGCTGGAAGTCGCTCCTGCCGAGCCGATTGAGCGCACTATTAACGCGCCCGCGGCGAGCGAGGTGTTGCCGGTGTATGTATTCGCTCCACTCAGAATTAAATTGCCAGCACCCGCCTTCGTGAGTGACGCAATCCCCCCAGAACCGCCGCTGATTACGCCGCTGATGGTGGCGAAGTCCATCCCGGTGTTTACATTATCGTCGACCTGGATAGTGCGTGCGGCGGTGCCTAGGTCGATCTTGCTCTGGAAGTCGACGTCCCCAGGAGCATTCGCGGCATTGAGGATGAGCGTGCTGCCCGTGAAGGGCGCAGTGCCCATTGCGAGCGTGCCACCAAGATTGACGTCCAAGTGGGTCGCCGATGCCGCAAAGCCGCCGCCGCTCGCGCCAAACTGGATCTGCCCCGCACCCGTCCCGAGCGTCCGGGAAAACGTGCCGTCGCTTTGGAACACACCACCGTTGAGGGTCAGGTTGCTTGTCGAGGAAAGCCCGACTCCATCCTGCGCCTGAAGGACGCCGGCGGAGACAGTGGTCGTGCCGCTGTAGGTATTAGCGCCGGTGAGAAGCCACTGGCCGGTGCTGGTCTTGTTCACGGAAAGGGCAGAGGTGCCGTTGTCCACGAGCTTGAGCGCGATTTCGTTGTCCCCAGTGGAATTGCCGGTGAGGGTGAGCGTGCGCTCGCCGGTACCGGCGAAGGCCACGGTACCGGTGTTGGCAAAGACGAGCGTGGCGTTGTTTTGGACGCCGGTGGTGAGGTTGTTGTTGCCGTAGTTGCCGGAGGAGTCGATGAAGCCGTTCCCGGCGAGGGTGAAGAGGCGGTCGGTGGCCACAGAAGGCGTCTGGGTGAATTGGACGAAGCTCGAGTCGGACCCAGTATACTTCAGCGTGCCGCCATTGAAGACCAGGTTGGACGCATTGTTGGAAGAGGCGCCAAGGGAGCTGGCGCTGCCGCCGTTGGCAAGCGTGTTGACAGCGAGCGTTGCACTGCCGCTGAGGATGGTTGCGCCGGTGTAAGTGTTGAGACCGGTCAAGTACTGGGTGCCGCTTGCGCCATTGCGGATCACGGAAAGTACGCCGCCACCGGAATTGGAGAGGACACCGGAAAACACCGAGGAGGAGGAAGATGTCGCAGGGGCGATGGATACCGCCATGGGCGATGCACTGGAGTTATCGACGCTCCCAGAGCCTTGCAGCATTCCAAGCAGCACGGTCGGCAGAGAGGGACCGCCGACATACAACGCGCCCGAAGTGCCCGAGCCGTTCAGGTCCAGCAGCGCGCCCTGCCGGATGGTGGTGTAATACCCCGGGCCAGGAACGCCGAGGCGGGCGGTGGCGCCACCGAGCCGCAAAGCACCTGCGTTGATCGTGGTGTTTCCGGTGTAGCTATTCGCGGCAGAGAGAATCAGCAAGCCGTCACCGGACTTGGTGAGCGAGGCAGTGCCGGCGCCAATTGGGGAATTGATGTTCAGAGCGTTTGCGGCGTTCGTTCCGTTCACTGTGGCGATCAGTTCCGCGCCGGCGGCTCCGAGAGTCGCACCCGCGATAGTCATGGCGCCGTTGGCGTTATCAAAGAGCAGGCCACCCGAAGTGAGCGAGAGTTGGCCCCCGAGCGAGAGCGTTCCAGCGCCTGTGAGCTTGAGCGCGTTGGCGCTCTGAGCGGCCGTCGTCGTGATGCCTCCCGAGAGCAGATAGTTCGCGGTGGCCGTGCCGCCCGAGATTGGAAAAAGCGTGTAGTTGGTGGAGGAAAGGGTGCCTCCGGAAAGGGCGCCCGCGAAGTCGATCCCGTTGAATGTCACCCAGCCCCCGAGGATGCCGTTGACCGGCGCGGCGCCCGTTAAGCCGATCGAGCCCCCGCCCGGCTGAAAATCAACGGTGGCGCCAGAAGATCTCGTTCCGAGGCCGGCGAAGCTGAGCGTGCCGCCGTTGGTGAGAGCGACGGAGGCTGCGCCCGCCGAGGCGGTGAGGGAGCCGGCCACCTCGGTGGAGGCGCCACCGAAAGCAAGATACTCCAGCCGACCGCCGGCGTTCTGTTTGCCGAAACCGGGCGCAATGGCGTCGGTAGTGAAGACAACGGCGCTTGCGTTGCCAAGGAGGTCCACCGCCGCAGAGCTGGCCTGCATACGCATGGTACCAGCGGAAATCGAGAGTGGACCGCTAAAGTGAGTCAGGGAACCGAAGGTGAGGACGACGTTCGAAAGCGCACCGGTGACATTGGAAGACAACCACAGGGTGTTGCCAACAATGGCCGTCACAACCTGCCCGGCGGAGATTGCGGGCGCGCCGCTCACGGTCATGCCAACCGCAATGCCGACGGTGGAGCTGACAACGAGCGTCCCCGCGTTGGAAACGTTATTCGCACTCGACCCGGTGATTCCAACGGGGCCAGCAACCGTTGCGGTGGAGTCGGGGGCATAAGTCCAGATCCCCTTGTCCGTTTTGAAAAGTGCGGTTGTCCCCGTGTTTTGGGTGATTCTTCCGGAAAGAAAATTGGGGGCGGCGCTGTCGCCTCCGAGAACGAACGTCTTGGCCCCGGCCCCACTTGCCGCGATGTTATTGTTAATCAGAATCGGCGTGCTTCCTGTCTGGTTTGCGAGGATCAACGCGTTACCAGTGGTGCCGGAGAGATTCAATGTTTTCAGGAGCGTTTCTCCTTGGGCACCGGTGAAGTTAAGCGCCCCAGCATTGAGCGAAATCGCCCCGCCCAGAGCGTTCCGAATCGCCCCGAAAGTTTGAACTTCCAGCACTCCACCAGTCACGCTGGTATTTCCCAGATAGGTGGAGGCCGTGCCCGTCATCAAAAGCCTTCCTTGGCCGCTCTTTTGGAGATAATCGACCGCAGTGGGGGAGCTGGAAACGAGATTGCCAGTAATCACAAAGTCGCCCGAACCGGATGCCGTAAAATAGCGATTTCCCGCACTGTCCCCAATCACGACCGTACCTCCCAGGACGATCGGAGCGTTGCTCGAATTCGTTAGCATGACATTGGTTCCCGAGGCGCCAGACATAGCCAACCCATAACCGTTACGTCCCAAGACTGTTAGTGTAGCTGCAGTCGCAGTTGCAGTTGCAAGGCTTCCAAACTGTGTACTTTGCCCTATTCCAACGGTGCCCAAAGCGTGATCCAAGAAAATCGAGCCGTTTGAAGAAAGCGCAAGCGCCTTCCCCCCGAAGGTCGTTGCGGCGGTGCTCTCTGCCCGGACCTCAAAAACGCCGCCGCCGCCGAGGCTTACTGTCGTTGGGTTCTTTCCCAACGCCCCACCATTGGAAACCCGTGCATAGCCGCCGCTGATGCGCAGCTGACCCGTAAAAGAATTGTTCGAATTCTGTAACCAAAGTGTGCTGGGCAGGGTCGTCGAGGATTCCTTGGTGATGTTCGCGCCGGCCACCAGACCGCTGAGGATCGTGTTGCCGTTTCCGCTAAAGAACGGCCCAACAAGATTCATTTGCCCGGCGGTGGTGAGGTTTCCGTAGCCACTCAATAGGTACGAAGTTATGGCGGTACTGCCCAGTTGCACGGGGCCATTGAGGGTGACCTTGCCCAGAGTGAGCAGCGCCCCGGCACCATAATATCTGGAGGAGGAGAGGCCACGGCCGTCCAGAGAAAGCCCCTGCGAAATCGCGAGGACGTCCGTGCCAGCGTCCAGCAGCAGCATCCCGCCGCTCAGGAAGCCATTGGTGCCATCGACACTCGCGCCTTTGACGGTCACCATGTTGGACGCATCCCCAAGCTGGCCGCTGCCGCTGACCACGACCACGCCGCCGTTGACGACGATATCGCCGGAAAAGGTGCTCGTGCCGCCGAGTTTGAGCACGCCGTCGCCGGTTTTGAGCAGGCTGCCATACCCGACCAACCCGCCCTGAAGGTCCACCAGGTCCCCGAGGTTATTGTCGACGATCTGGTTGCCAGTCAGGGTGTAGGGCTCGGTCTGCAACAGGGTTTCAGCGCGGAGTGGGAGGCCGGTGAAGAACAATGCCGCGAGCGACCAGAGGGCGACGCAGCGGGTCAGCGCGGGCGACATGCGGAAGCGTTGCTGGGGGCTGTGCTCCTGCAGGGCGCGCACCCAGCGCGCGGGAGGCGTCTTGAGGCCCCGTCCAAGACGGCGGCGCCTGGGAACACCCAAGCGTTTTGCGGATATTTTCACCCAGCACGCCCCTTCATGTGGCAATGTTTGCGTGCGGCAGGAATCGTTTGCCGTAATTGATCCCTGTCTCTAAAGATAGCATTGAGCATGGAGGGCAAAAACTGCCCCTTCACTCCTTCATCTTGAACCCCGTTTTGCCGGCGCACATTTTTGAGGCTTAAAAAGGGACAGGGCGCGCTCAGATCGTTTTCACGGGCCCAGGCAAGTCCCCGCCCGGATTTTAGGAATCTGGGAAAACGGCGCCCAAAGGTCAGGCGCGGGAGCAATGCATTGGCGGAAAGCATTTTGAAAAAATCCTGTCTAATTTGTCTCTAAAGCAATTCACGTGCCCGGAAACATGTTTTTTAGAAACCACCAGCCCGCCAACCTCTCAAGGCAGTGCACAAATCGCATGTCCAGCGATTCCGGTCCCGGGGCGGCGACACGCAGACAACGGCCCTCACCGTTGCAGACCCAGAGCACGGGGACGCATATTCTGAGGCGCTGTTTCCGGCGGTCCCGTTGAGCGGAGGCGAGGCGGCACTGCACTCGGGCGCACAGGAAAAAAGGCGCTCAAATCGCGCGCACGCCGCCGAGCTCCCCCACCTTGCTCTGGTAGGCGTGGGCGCGGCTCACCACGGCGTGCGGGGCGTGGGCGGCGGCCACAATCTGGAGCGCGCCGTGGGCGGCTCTGGACAGCATTCGGGAAAACTGGGGGTCTTCAAGAAGCTTTGTGCGGGCGGTCTCACACTGCTCTTTGGTTCCCACAAACAAAACCATCGGATACGGATCCAACGATGTGGGGCCCGTGGCCTGGTAATAGAGCACAAAGTTTGTCACGTGCTCTGTCTAACACTTCCCCGCACTCCCTACAACCCCGGGCGCGCGCAACAGCCAAGGCGGGCACGCTGAATCCGACTGATTTTTAGTCTTTTGCCCCGCTTCGGCGCTAGCAAAGCAACCCTCGTGCGAACGTGGAGCACTCGCATGAAATTGAACCGTTCTTCCGTCATTAGCAAAGCCCTTAGCGCCGCCCTACTAGCCTCACCAGCGCTTCTGGGATTGACCGCTTGCAAACCGAATGTGCCCGAGGCTCCCGCAGCCGCAGCGCCCGCGGCTTCACCCGCTCCCGCCCCTGCCGCGCCAGCAACTCCCGCCGCACCGGCAACCGCCGCACCAAAGGCCGATGCCGCCCGAAAAGCGACCCTCCGAAGCCTGAAGGCGCTCCCGCCAACCCGGCCCCGGCGGAAGGCGCCACCGCGAAAAACGCTCCGGCAGCCCCTCCCGCTTTGCCGGGCGACCTGGCCGCTCTGTTGAATCCCGACCAAGCTCCGGCCGCGCCCCTGCCCGATGTGGTGGCGACCGTGGAAGGCCAGGACATCAAAAAGGAAGAGCTTGAGCAGGCGCTCATCGCCGCCCTCGGCTGCCAGGGCATCCCTGCCGAGCAGATGCCCGCTGGACAGAAAGCGCAAGGGTACAAGATGTTGCTCAACGACCTGATTACCGAAAAACTCGTCACCAAGAGGGCGGCCAGCGTCGAGGTGAAAGAAATTCGCATAGTACGGCGAGTCTTCCTGCTGTGCCGGTTCCGCGTTCGGTGGCGCACGCGAGGGCGCCACCCGTGGCGTGCCACACCAAAGCCCCTTGTGTCGGAGAATCTATTCGATCACACCCGCTTGCTCGATCACTGCAATGACCCTCATCCGGTTTTGGCAGTGCGGACATTGCAGCGGATCGGTGTGCCACACCTTCAGGATCACATCCCGCCATTTCCTGGACGGTAGTTTTGCAGGCGGGGGTGGGGTGGACGCAGGACGCAAAGGTTCGGCAGCGATTCCTCCGTTTGCTGCCATATGACGCTGGCCGCGCATCTTGTTGGAGCACCACCCGTAATACCGGATCATCTGCGCACTTTTATCCGGAATGTGCTGGGTGAGTTGTTCCAGGAGAGCCTTGTTTTCTGGGGGGACAGATTCGCCGACTGCACATGAAGATACTTGAGCCGACTGCACATTCACAGAAAGACGCAGCTCGCGGGAGATTGTCGCTATGATCTGTTTACCAAGGCGCCAAAAGAGGAATGGTTTGGCGGCCATTCCTGCGATACGTTTTGAAATCACTATCTGTGGTAAACACCCTTGAATCTTGATGTAGTTCGGACATTCGCACCATGCAGGCATCAGCAAAGCTCATAGGTGTATCTCGGTACTGCTGGATCAGATGCAGCGTATCTCCAAGTTGCTCCCGCAAGGAAAAATCCACTGTGATAATGCCCCGTTCTAGCAACGTAGAGAACGCCTTCTTTCCCGAATGCGAGCGCCCCAACAGAAAGAAACACTCGGACAGAACGGCTTCGCAGGTCAGGCAGGGCGAGGCTAGAGATTCAAAATTCGAGCGAGCCCATTCATGATACTGGTCTCGTTTGATGAGCGCAGCGACAACTGCCCCTGTATCAATCAGTATGGTTCGCGCCATACCCTGAGAGGTATTCTTTATTCGAAGACAGATCAGCAGGTAGATCTTCATCCTCGACGACGAGGTCTGCCATTTGGCTCCAAAGCGAGGGCGACTTTGGGGATGCCTGAACTAAACGTTCGCGGACGATTTCAGACTTGGCCACCTTTCGGGCTGCTGCGGCTCTGGAGATCTCGGCAAAGAGCTGGTCGGTCAATTTGACAGTCAGCGTTTTCATAGAAAACCAGTAATACACATTTGGCAAAACAGCAATACAATCCTCCGTGTCACTACTGAAGAGAGAGAAACCCTCCGGGTTCTTCATCTGTTTCTGGTTCTGATAACTCCAAGTCCATCTGCTTTCTTCCCTCGTCAGACCCACAGAAAATGGACTTTGTCTAACACTTCCCCGCACTCCCTACAGCCCCGGGCGCGCGCAACAGCCAAGGCGGGCACGCTGAATCCGACTGATTTTTAGTCTTTTGCCCCGCTTCGGCGCTAGCAAAGCTGCACCTCTCGTGCGAACGTGACGCACTTCGCATGAAATTGAATCGTTCTTCCGTCATTAGCAAAGCCCTTAGCGCCGCCCTGCTGGCCTCACCAGCGCTTCTGGGATTGACCGCTTGCAAACCGAATGTGCCCGAGGCTCCCGCAGCCGCAGCGCCCGCGGCTTCACCCGCTCCCGCCCCTGCCGCGCCAGCAACTCCCGCCGCGCC
>CANJZW010000078.1 GCA_947479475.1 Chthoniobacteraceae bacterium | reverse complement strand
TTTTGGTGAAGCACGGAGAGGAGGTTGGCCATCCCCGAGAATGCCTTAAACAAGCATCAATCGAGAAACAGCCGCACCCCTCAAGGTGGTGCACTTTGAACCTACCCTATTTCGAACATTGGTGGTGCACTTTGAGTGTTCACTGACACAGGCCGCGTCTTTTCGCTTCGATTAAAAATCCGATCAGGCCAACGCAACGCAACCCAAGCCGTTGGGCGGCGGATCGGCCCAAGCGCTCGTCCATCAAAAGAAAATCTGCCGCGATTTCGCGGGCCAGCACAATAGCTTCAGACTCACCCGGCCCTAAATCCTTGCGTAGGAGATGGACCAAATGAACGTCTGTGACGGAGCGACGCTCAATCCATGAAGCCTCCAGCAGATCCTGAACCCCGGCCTTCGAAGCGTCGGCTGAGGTGATTTCGCGCCAAACAGCCTCAGGTACTATCACGTGTTTGAATGTCTCCCGAAGCAGGTGAAGCATGCCGATCCGGCAGAGGCCGATCAACGGCGAGGAATCAGCCACGAGAAGCATGGGCTATGCAGCGGAATGTGCGGCAAGCGTCCGGGCATCTTCACGCGCATCTTCATCCCCGTAATGCACGCTAATCCGGCGGGAACACAAAATCTCCTGGAATGTCTGAACAGACAATCCAGCAAGTTCAGCCGCCCGTCCCAGAGAAAGGCGTTCAACGCGGAACAAGGCTACGGCAATCTCCAAACGAACCTCTTCCGCCGAGATGCGTGCGGATTCCATCACGTCTGCAGGGAGTTCCACGGTCATTACTGCGCTCATGACTGGGATACTAGCCCACTTTTGACCAAACCAAAATTCAGAACTTTTGATTTTTACGGTTTTGTGTTCGGAGGGACAGGCACTTTTCTTTTCTTCTCTTAATCAGCGGGGCGAAGCCGGTTTAGTCGTCGAAGCAAAAGGGCTTTTGGGCGAGGGTTATTTCTAAGGGCAGGAGTTTGTTTTTTGAAAGATTTGTGGCATTCTAAGAGAGTGAGGATTCAAGCCATCGTAGAGAACGATTTGGTCAGACTTCCGATAGGAGTCCATCTTCCGGATGGTACACCTGTGCGACTTGAAGTGCTACCTCGGTTTGAGGTGTTGCAGGGATGGCCTCTAGGATATTTCGAAGGGACTGCGGGTGCCTTTGAAGGAGAGGTTTTTGATTGTGCCGATCAGGGTGAAATCCCCGCGCCAAAAAGATGGGTATGAAAAAGCTGTCTGGTTATGAGATGGTTACTGGATGCAAACGCGTGGATTGATTACCTAAAGAATCCAGAAAGTTTGGTTCGCACGAATTTAATGCAGAGGCAGCCAAAAGAAATCTTCTGCTGTTCGATCGTGAGGGCTGAACTGATGCACGGAGCTCTGAAATACGGAGTGCCTGAGAAGAGACAACTCATCGTTGAAAGGGTATTGGCGCCGTACCGGTCCTTAGATTTTGACGATGCAGCTGCAGGGAACGATGCGACGATTCGTCATCATTTGGAGCAGCGTGGGCAACAAATTGGGCCGCATGATCTAATGATTGCTGCGATCTGTGTGAATCATGAGTGCGTTTTAGTGAGCGCGAATGAGTCCGAGTTTAAACGCATTCCCGAAATTACGGTTGTGAACTGGCAGAGACATTGACGACACCGGGCTTTTTCTCATCGAGACTTGCAGATGTGCGAGTGGAACCGCGGGGTTGAGGCGCGGGGTTGAGGCGCGGGGTTGAGGCGCGGGGTTGAGGCGCAGTCGAGCAACGCCGCAATGGGTCGGGCTCAATGCCTCGCTACACGGGACAGAAATTGGCAGGACTCACGGCGCCACGGAAGCAGGCGTAACCCCAGTTCCAGCCGTTGTCGGTGGCCGGCGGTTTCATTATGCCAGAATTTCCTTCACAACTTCGCCGTACACGTCGGTGAGGCGGAAGTCGCGTCCGAGGTGGCGTGAGGTGAGTTTCAGGTGGTCCAGCCCCAACTGGTGCAGGAGCGTGGCGTGAAGGTCGTGCACGTGCACCTTGCCTTTGACGACGCGGTAGCCCATCTCGTCTGTTTCTCCGTAGGTCATGCCGGCTTTGATCCCGCCACCGGCCATCCAAGCGCAGAAACTTTCCGGTTGATGCTCGCGCCCGTGTTTGTCGATGGGAGCCGTGCCGCTGAGATCTTGGCTCCAGGGGGTGCGCCCGAATTCGCCGCTCCACAACACTAGGGTGTCTTCAAGCAGGCCGCGGGATTTGAGGTCCTTCAGCAAAGCGGCGACGGGTTGGTCTGTTTGGGCGCAGAGTTTTGGCAGGTTGCCGCGGATATCGCCGTGATGGTCCCAGCCGCCCATGGTGACCTGCACAAAGCGCACGCCTGCCTCGCTGAGTTTGCGCGCGAGGAGGCAGGCTCTGGCGTTTTTGTCGGTGTCCTTGCCGTCCACGCCGTAGAGTTTTCGTGTGGCCTCCGTTTCTTGGGAGAGGTCGACGATCTTTGGGGTCGTGGTCTGCATGCGGAAGGCGAGCTCCAGGTTTTGGATCATGCCTTCCATGCTGGCGTCTCCCTGGATATCACCCACCAGTCGGCTGTTCATGCGGTGCATTAGAGCGATGCGCTCGCGCTGAATGTCGTCACTGCCCGCTGCGTTGCGCAGGTTTTCGATCGGCGAGATTTTGTCGTTGAGTGGAACGTTGAGGGCGGTTCCCTGATGAATAGCGGGAAGAAAAGCGGACCCATATTCCCGCACACCGCCGGGCTGGATGCTCACGAAACTCGGAAGATCCTGGTTTTCCGTGCCCAACCCGTAGCTGATCCAGGAGCCCATGGAAGGGCGCACTTCCGCAAACGTGCCGGTGTGGAATTGCAGCGTGGCGCCGGCATGCTGGGGGTTGTCCGCACTCATGCCGCGCAGAAGACAGAGGTCATCCGCCACGCTTGCGAGGTGGGGCATTAGGTCGGAAATCGTCGTACCGGATTGCCCTCGTGGGCGGACGGGTGCCATTTCTCCAAGCGCCAGATATTTCTCCGTCCCGACCTGGGTGACTTCGGGCTTTAGGGGGGAGGATATGGTCTGTCCGTGTTTTCCCGTGATGTAGGGTTTCGGGTCGAAGAGATCCATTTGGGAAGGACCGCCACCCATAAAGAGGAAGATAACGCGTTTTGCTTTGGGCGTGAGTCCTGGGGCCCGCGCCGCCAAAGGATTGGAGGCAGCACGGGCGATGTCCGCGAGTGCGAGTGCGCCAAAGCCGCAGGCGGTGTTCTGGAGCCATTGCCGGCGATTCAAGAGTGGCAGAGGTTGCATAGAATCAGGATTTGGTTGGGGTTAGATCCGGAAGATAAATTCGTTGGAAGCCAGAAGGCTGTGGCAGAGTTCGACCCACGCAAGCGATTCTGGAGCGGGCCGGCCCTGGAGGAGGGGCGTGAGTTTTGCAAGAAATGCGGTGGCATCCGCGCGCTCCGCGGAAGTTGCGGGACGGTTGAAGACGCGCAGCCAGAGCGCGTCCATGCGGGCGGACGGGTCGGCGATGGTTTCTGTGAGATGTTTGGCGAGTGAGCCAGCGCGTTTGCGCAGGAGATCGTTGTTGAGAAGAAAAAGCGCCTGCGTCGGGACAACCGTCTGGGAGCGTTGGCCGGCGATTTGGGCGGGATCCACAAAGTCAAAGAAGCTGCGCACTCGGTCCGGTCCGGCGAATCCGCCGCGCAAGACGGGGAGGTAAATGGTGCGTTGGAATTCTTGGGCTGGGCGGGGTACTTTGTGAGCGTAGTTGGGGGGATTGACCCCCTTTTGCACAAGTGATCCGGTGTTTTCGACGTTCTCGAGCACGAGGGCGGGGCCACCGCTGGAGGACTTGAGTTCACCGCTCACGGAAAGGAGTGAGTCTCTGAGGGCTTCGGCATCGAGGCGCTGGCGGCTCATCCGCCAGAGTAGGCGGTTTTCGGGGTCAGTCCGCAGACCGTCTTTGCTGTTTGTGCTGCTTAGGCGGTAGGTGCGGCTGAGCACGAGGGAGCGGATGAGGCGTTTCTGGGACCAACCCTCCCGCATGAAGCGCGCGGCGAGATGGTCGAGTAATTCAGGATGTGAGGGCAGTTCGCCGCGGACGCCGAAGTAGTCAAGACTACGCACCAACCCTTCACCAAAGAGCTTCTGCCAGATTCGGTTGACTGTGACGCGGGCGGTGAGCGGGTTGCGGGAGTCTGCCAGCCAGTTTCCAAGTTGGAGGCGCCCGCTCTGCCCGGCGGGGATCTTTTCCGGTTCAGACCACGACGCCACCCTGAGGTTGCCTCGCGGAATGAGGGGACCGGGCGCGTAGGGATTGCCCCGGATGTAGACAGGCATGTCGGCCGGATTTTCGGCATCCCGCATGGCCAGAGCTTTCGGGACTTTGGACCGGAAGAACTCTGCGTGCTGAATCTCGGAGGCGATTTTTTTGAGTTGGAGGACGCTTTCGTCGCGTTTTTTAACCAGAGCCTCCTTGTCCTGGGCAGGGGTCGGCTCGGCGGCGGCAGTTGCCGCGGGTTGGGCGGAGTCGGGTTTGGCCTTGCCGCCGGCGGCGACGGGACTTGGGGTCGGGGCGGGCGCGGAAGAGGCCGGAAGCTTTTCCAGACGCGCGATTTCAGCGGACATCTTGTTACGTTCGGCGGTTAGCTCGGTTTGAGTCGCCTGGAGTTTGACGATTTTCTGTTCGTGTTCTGCCTCTTGTTTTTGCCGGGCGGCGAGCTGCTCGGGAGTTTCTGGGAGATCGCTGGTGTTGAGCATGCTCCAAACGCCAAAGGGGATTTTGTGGGTGGAGGGGGAACTGCGCAGCATGCCGGCGATTCCGTAGTAGTCTTCCAGACCGATGGGGTCGAATTTGTGGTCGTGGCAACGAACGCAACCCAGCGTCATGCCCATGAAGACCATCCCAATTTTGCTGACCTGGGAATCAACATGGTCGGCCTCCATACGGGCTTTGTCAGGGTTGACGATTTCGACATCACCCACGACGAGAAAGCCGGTGGCGGTGATTGTTTCGGCGCGTTTTTCTGGCGAAGGGGAGGGGATTAAATCTCCTGCGACTTGTTCTCTCGCAAATTGGTTGAAGGGCTTGTCGGAGTTGAAGGCGTTGATGAGGTAGTCGCGGTAGCGCCAGGCCTGTTCGGCAAAAACGCTGTTGGAGGTGCCCATCATGTCCGCGTAGCCCGTGAGATCGAGCCAGTGCCGCGCCCAACGTTCTCCAAAAGCCCGGGAAGCCAGCAGGCGGTCCACCACCTTTTCCGGGGCGTTGGGAGCATTGTCCCTGACGAACGCTGTGATTTCCTCTGGGCTTGGCGGCAGGCCCGTGAGGTCCAGATGAACACGGCGCAGCCATGTATAACGATCCGCATCGTCCACGGGCTGGAGAGCGGCGGCCTCAAGCTTCGCCAGAATAAACTGATCCACCGGATCCAGCGGCCACTGGGTCGCTTTCACCGCCGGCGGGCGTTGATCCCGCACCGGTTGAAAGGCCCAGAACTTGCGCCCTTCCTCCAGATTGACGGTGCGCTTTTTGGTGCTGGCTTCAGTGGCGCGGGGATCCACCGCGCCGGCCTTCACCCATTGTTCAAGAATGCCGATTTCTGCGGCGGAAAGTTTCTCCTTTGGCGGCATCTGAAGATCTGAGTCGGTGTAACGCACCGCCTTGATGAGCAGGCTTTTTTCCACCTCGCCCGGTTGTACGGCCGGACCGGTTTCGCCCCCGTGCTCCCAGCCGCTGCGTGAATCCAGGGCGAGGCCGCCTTTGATCTTTGTTTCGTGTGCGTGGCACTCGAAGCAGCGCTTTTGAAGAAGCGGCAGCACCTTGGTCTCGAAAAACGGCTCCGCGCCGTCCGCTCCACGAAGGAGCCCGGGAAGCAGCAGCAGGATGGCGGGGGCGATTGCGAGAATGGGGTGTTTCATGGCGCCGACGGGTTATGGGACGTGGCAGGGGAGGATGAGCCGAGAGAAGGCGCCCGGCTTGTGGTGCACCGTTTCGCGGGCGATCGCCGTGTGGCTTCCAAAAGGGCCCTCCCCTGTATTTGGGTTGCGGTCGTAGAGCGGGAAAAGCGAGCCGCAGATGTCGACGCGAAGTTTGTGCCCCTTACCAAGGGTGGCGGCACAGGGACCAAGGTCGACGGTGATTTCGTAGGTCTGGCCGGGTTTCATGGGGAGCGGCTCAGTCAGGGAATCCCTGTAACGGCCGCGCAGGATTCCTGAGGCGATGTTCTGGGCGAAGCCGTCGGGATGGACGTCCACCAGTTTGAGTGCCCAATCGGCGTCGATCGTATCGGTGGAGACGTGCAGTTTGGCTTCGATGTTGCCAGCGAAGCGGAGCGGTTCCTGCAGTTCCTCGGTGGTGTAGACGAGGACGTCCTCGCGGTCTTCGGTGGCGCGTTGATCAACGGGCCCCCACACGGCGGCCTTCATGGGTCGTGTCTCTGTGATCGGGCACGCTGGCACCGGGTTGGCGGGGTCGGAGCGGAAGGTGTCGGAGGGCTCCGCCTTGGAGGGGGCGGTGCGGGTGAGGCGACCCGAGCCGGTACGCGCGTTGGCGTGCCCGTCCGAGCTGAGGTAGAAGGCGGTCGCGGAGTGTCCTTCAGGCGGCCAGGTCTGCGCATCGTGCCAGACATTGTCCCCCATGGAGAAGTAGCGGACGGGCGGGAACGGTTTGAGGAGGGCGGCCGCGTCTTGTTTGAGGTGGCGTTCAAACCAGTCGAGCTGCAGAGCCATGATATCCACGGCGGCCTCGGGGCCGAAATCGACCTCGGCGACCTTCGTTTTGCCGACGCTGCCGTGATCCCACGGGCCGAGGACAAGGCGCTGCTGCTGGCGAACCTTTGGATCAAGGGCCTGCTTTTGCATGACCTTGAAGTTGTCGACGGATTCGCGCGAAAAGTAGTCGTAGTAGCCAACCACGTGGAGGGCGGGAAGGGTGAGTTCGGGCAGGCGCGGGGTGAGGTCGAAGCGGGTCCAGAAGCCGTTGGGTTCAGGATGGGTGAGAAAGGCGTCGAGCCAGGGCATCGACCAGCCGATGGCCTCATCCACATCGCTTAGGGGGAGGCGCATGAGGGCGGTGTTCATGTCCGCGGGTTTGACGTCTGCTGGTTTTGCCGTGTTGCCAGCGATCCAACCTGCGATCAGGGAGAGCCGCACGGCGCCGCCAAGGTAAAGGTTCCGATAGAAGCTGCTCCATGTGGCTTGGGGGGTGATGGCGGCAAGCCCGGGTGGTTTTTCGACGGCAGCCTGCCACTGCACTGCACCGACATAGGAACCGCCCATCATCCCGATTCGCCCGCTGCACCACGCCTGGCGTGTGATCCATTCGATCGTGTCGTAGCCGTCCTGGCCCTCGTTGTTATACGGGGCCATGACGCCCTCGGACGCGCGCGTGCCGCGGCAGTCCTGGATGACGACCCGGTAGCCGGCCTTCGCGAATTTTTCCGCTGAAGCTTTCGCCTTCGCTTTGTCGTAGGGCGTACGCATCAGGATGACGGGGGCCTTCGAGACGGATTCGTCGTGATAGACGTCTGTGGCGAGTTTGACGCCATCGCGCATGGGAAGCATGCTTGTGTCGACGCGTATTTCGGCGTTTGCCGACAGGCTCAGGCAGAGGAACGCAAGGATGGGGGGGGCGGCTTTCATCGTTTAATTAGCTTGGGTAAGGTTTAGAGAGTCCAGGTCCATGTCGTCGCCGGCCGCTAGAATATGGGTGCGCATGTGTTCCAGGGCCGCCTCGGGATCCCTCCGTCTGATGGCCTGGAGAATCTGTGCGTGGTGTTCGACCGCGGCGGATTTGCCAATGCGTCCGATGGTGCGCAGGCGGCTGGTGAAGGAAAGTTCGGCGAGGGAATCGAGGATGAGTCGGTAAATCAAATTCCCGCTGGCATCCGCGATGGCGTGGTGCATGGCGATGTCGGCGGCAATGGCCGCGGCATTATCGGGTGCGGCGTCGAGCTGGGTTTGAATGTCGAGCATCCCCTGGATTTGGGCGGCGGAGGCGCGCTGTGCGGCGAGTGCGGCGGCTTGCGGCTCGATCGACAGACGCGTTTCATTGAGCTGGCGCAACCGCTCGGCCATGCCAGGAATCAGAAGGGAGAGCGATTCGCTTAGGGGGCGGTGGAGCTTGTCCACCACCTTGATCCCTGTGCCGTGTTGGATTTCCAGCATGCCCTGTTGCTCCAGCCGCTTAGTGGCCTCCCGAACGACGGTCCGGCTCACGCCCAGCTGCTCGGCCAGGGAACGTTCGGCGGGCAACCAGCGTTCGTGGGTGCTGGTATCTCCGCGGATGATTGCGGCGAGTTGCTGGCAAACACCCTCCACAAGGGAAACGGGACGACGCAGGGTGGAGATGTTCATAGGATGATCGAGCGGTCGGTGGTATTACCAGTGACTTTTTCAGAGCGGTTTCCTTAGAAAAAAAGTAAATGTTTGGTGCCAGAAGCTGTGTTGAGCTGCAAAGTTGAGGTGTTTTCACCCCCATAGACCATGATTTCTCGCAGATGTATCCTCACGCTGTTCGCTTTTTTAGTACCCTTGACGGCATCTCGCGGCGCTCCTACCCACCGGCCCAATATCGTCATTCTCCTCGCCGATGACGCCGGTTGGGGGGATTACTCTTTTAACGGGAACCGGCAGCTTGCGACACCGAACATCGACTCCATCGCCAAAGCGGGGGCGAGTTTTGATCGTTTCTACGTGTGTCCCGTGTGTTCGCCGACACGCGCGGAGCTGTTGACCGGGCGTTATCACAGGCGCAGCGGCGTTTATGGCGTCTCAACGGGACAGGAACGCCTCAATTTGGACGAAAACACCTTTGCGGATTCCTTCAAGGCCGCGGGATATGCCACGGGGATTTTTGGCAAGTGGCACAATGGGA
This sequence comes from Chthoniobacteraceae bacterium, assembly GCA_947479475.1. Classification (GTDB taxonomy): domain Bacteria; phylum Verrucomicrobiota; class Verrucomicrobiia; order Chthoniobacterales; family Chthoniobacteraceae; genus Chth-196. The sequence continues at coordinate 12,203 of CANJZW010000078.1, read as the reverse complement.
GCCAGTGGCCCTACCATCCGATGGCGCGCGGATTTGACACTTTTTACGGCTACACCTCCGGCCATTGGGGTGAATATTTCAACCCGCCCATGGAGCACAACGGCCTCATGGAACGAGGGCAGGGTTACATCGTGGATCTGTGCACGGACAAGGCGCTGGAGTTTATCGAGCATCATCGGGAGAAACCTTTTCTGTGCTACGTGCCATTTACCACGCCTCACTCTCCGTGGTCAGTGCCTCCGGCAGATTGGGCCCGCTTCAAAGACAAACCGATTTCGCAGGAAGCCAGCAACCCCAAGGCTGAAAATCCGGATGAAACGCGCTGCGCCCTCGCCATGCTTGAAAACCAGGACCGCAATGTGGGACGGCTTCTGAAAAAACTCGCGGATCTCGGTCTGGAGGAAAACACGATCGTGATTTATTTCTCCGACAACGGGCCAAACTCGGCGCGCTGGAACGGTGGGATGAAGGGATTGAAGGCGAGCACCGATGAGGGGGGTGTTCGTTCGGCGTGTTTTGTGCGGTGGCCGGGCCGGATCGGAAAGGGGACGTTGATCGAGCCCATCGCCGGGGTCATTGATCTGAATCCCACCCTCCACGCCCTTGCCGGGGTGAAGCGGGTGGGGGATAAAGCGCAGGACGGGCGCGACCTCTCGCCCCTTTTACAAAAGACCTTGGAAACCCAATGGCCGGACCGGCATCTTTTTTCGACCTGGGCGGGAAAGGTGAGTGTGCGAACCCAGCAATACCGCCTGGATGCCGAGGGCAACCTCTTCAACATGGTGGCGGATCCGGGACAGAAAACACCCATGCAGGACAAGGAACCCTCCCTGGCGAGGGAGTTGGGAGAAGCGGTGGGCGCGTGGAAAAAGGACATGACTATGCCAACCCTTCCATCCCGCCCGGGTAGCGCGGTGGATCCGCGTCCGATTCCCGTGGGGTACCGTGAATTTCCCATCACGATGCTTCCGGCACGGGACGGGGAGCCGCGTGGCGAGATGCGGCGCAGCTCCAAAGCTCCTAACTCGTCGTATTTTGTGAATTGGAGTCAAACAACGGACAGCGCCGTTTGGGCCGTCGAAGTCATCCATGCAGGGACGTATTCGGTGAGCTTGGATTACACCTGCCCGGATGCGGATGCTGGATCCACACTGGAGCTCAGTTTCAAGGGCGCGCGCCTTCAGGGAAAGGTTTCGAAGGGCTGGGACCCTCCCCTGATTACCGACCAGGACATCGTTCCTAGGAGTACCCACGGTGAATCTTTGATGAAAGAGTTTCGCTCGATGCACCTGGGTGAGATTCAGCTTCCCGCAGGGCGCGGCGACTTGGTCCTGCGCGCCCCTGAGATTCCGGGGAAAAGCGTCATGGACCTCAGGCGGCTGACATTGACGTTGCGTTGAGTTGGAGCGTTCGCCCTGCTTCGCGGACTGGTGGGGTCAAAAACATCTAAACACCTCATTGACTCCAATCGGTTTTTAAAATGTCGGCCCTACACGTTTTTTTAATTTGAACTCCTCGCGGGACTCTAGACTTTCGGAGGGGCCGTTTTCGCGGATGATCCGTTGGAGACGTTTGAAGCGGCTCTCCCAGCTTAGTTCAAGGGCTCGCGCCCGTGCCCGCTCCCCCCAAATGAGCCTCGCTTGAGGGTTTGTCAGGAGACTTTGCAGGTGGTCGGCGATCTGGCCTGGGTTGGGGGGGGTAAAGTACAGAGCGGCTTCTGCGGCCGCCTCTGGAATTCCTCCCCGTTTTGAAACAATGCAGGGTAGACCGCTGGACATCGCCTCCGCGACAGTCAGCCCAAAGGGTTCGTCCCAGTTTGAGGGCGCCACAAAAATATCGGCCGCTTGATAAACGGCGGGAATGGCGTCCCGCTTTGCAAAAGAATGGAATTCGACGGTTCCACCAAGAGGAAAGGCAAGCTTCCGAAGGGAGGACTCGTAACGGGTGAGGGGATCCGAGGCGTTGAAATTGCTGGAGCCCACGAAGCTGACTTGGAAGGGAGGAAGGAGTCCCTCCCTTCGCCGGCGCTCGAGAAGGGTCGCCGCTTGAAGTAAAAGATGGGGCCCCTTTTCGGGGAGCATCCGTCCTACGAACAGTATTTTAAGGGGCGTCCCCTGCGGGCGTGTGTCTTTTTGGACTGGGGCAAATTTGTTTGTGTCGACCCCATTGAGAAGCACTTTGATTTTACGGGCACCATCCGGGGGGCTCTTTTTTTTGAGCACATCCGCCAGAAAACGGGAACAGCAGATCACGAGGGACACGGCTTTGAAAAATTTTGCCGTTTCTGCCGAGGAATACGTCCCGAAGGAATCGTTGTGGGCGTAAAGGACAAGGGTCGCCTGTGGGAATAGGCGGCGCAGAGGAAGAATGGCGGCGGGTTGGTTGTGTACAAATAACACTCCGGAAAAATCCATGGGGAGAGACTGCGCCATCTGTCTGTAAAGCCTGCTTGTGAAGGGTCTCGTGCCGGCAGCACTGCCGAGCATCACGTCCGCAAGTTTCTGAAATAGAGTGAGCGGTCTGCCGGGGAAGTTCCCTTCCAGCGTCTTCCCGGCAGCGTAGGGCGGGTAGCCCTCCTGGGTGCCTTTGCTTACTAGGACAACGGGCGTACCGCCTCCCTCCTCGGTTTGTCGGCGGGCCAGTGCGGCGATGACGGTGATGACCGCCGAGCCCGTCGCCGGAGAATAGTGATCGCCCGGGGTTGGAATATGGACCCAGTCGCTCGATCCAGTCAGAGAGGAGGGGCAGGAGACGGGATTCGCCATGGTCACGGAACGGTTTGCTTAACGGATGAACCCGCTGAGTCTTGTGTTGCGTGTTTGCAACGTGAAAAAGTTTGGAGACTGGGATGCGAAGTTAATTGCGGCGTATGGATGGCGAGGCAAGCCCACTGTGGCGGCGCGTCGTGACCACCCCGAGCCCGAGGTTCCTTCCTCGCTGGGCGCTGGCCCTGTCTCGCTGGGCGCTGCCCCTTCCTCGCTGGGCGCCGGCAAGAAATCTCCCGAATCTCTGGAACCTCGAGGGCCTGGCGGCCTGTTTTTAAAAAACAAAAAAGGGAGACGGGGGCGGGAGTCGAACCCACGAACGGAGATTTTGCAGATCTCGGCCTTACCACTTGGCTACCCCGTCATCTCTACACTCTAATATCGATTCGCAGAGCTTTTGCGCGTGTTAGGGGGGCTCGTTTTTGCGTGGACACCACTCCGGAAATGGGGGCCGCCGTGGGAAGAATGCGGGTGTGTTCCGGGTGTCTCTCTAGCGTTTTTCAGGGCGTCCACTGGGTGAGGCGGGAGCAAACCGTGTAAAAACGGCCATCACCTTTGCATTGCGGGCGGCTCTTTGGCAGCTTGGTGGGTGCCATCCATGACCAATTCCCGTCTGCAATTCCACCTCGAAGCCACGGCCACCGGCTCGCGGGCCCGCGCCGCCAGGTTCCGTACTCTGCATAATGAGGTGCAGACGCCGCTTTTTATGCCGGTCGGCACCCACGCCACCGTCAAGGCCCAGCTGACCCAATCTCTGGAAGACGCCGGGTCCCAGATCCTGCTTGCCAACACGTACCACCTTTTGTTGCGGCCGGGGGCGCAGGTGTTTGATGCCATCGGTGGCATCCACCGCTTCATGAGCTGGAAGCGCTCGGTGCTCACGGATTCGGGCGGTTTCCAAATTTTCTCTCTCCCGCATGCGCGTTCCATGAGCGAGGAGGGGGCGGTCTTTCAGAGTTATCTGGACGGGGACACCATTATGCTTAGCCCCGAGGTGAGCATTGCTACGCAGCGTTCGATCGGTAGCGATATCATGATGGTGCTGGACCAGTGTATTCCGTCCACAGCCGACCTGAGCACGGCCCGCGAGGCGATGGGGATCACGCACCGGTGGGCCGCCCGCAGCATGGCGGCCCGTGGGGATTCGCCGCAGTCACTTTTTGGGATCGTGCAGGGGGCCCTTTTTGAGGAACTGAGGCGGGAAAGCGCCGATTGCCTTATCGAGATGCCTTTTGATGGATTTGCCATTGGCGGTCTGGCTGTGGGCGAGAGCAAAAGCGCGAGGGAGGATATTTGCGCTTTTACCGCCGATCTGCTTCCTCGGGACAAGCCGCGCTATTTGATGGGAGTGGGAACGCCGCTGGATCTCTTGGAGGCGGTGCACCGCGGGGTGGACATGTTTGACTGCATCATTCCCACGCAGGTCGCGCAGCGGGGCGGGGCCTTTACTTCGCGTGGCTTTCTCCAGTTCCGGCGCAGCGTCTACAAGGTGGCGGACGAACCGCTGGACCCCGAATGCAAATGTCCGACGTGTGCCCGCTACAGCCGTGCTTATTTGCACCACCTAACCAAGGCGAGGGAAACCTTGGGTTGGCAGCTTTTAGGGCAGCACAATATTTACTTCTACCACCAGCTGATGCGTGAGATCCGGCAGAGCATCCTGGAGGACCGCTTTCTGGAACTCTACCACGCCAAACGCACCTTCCTGCACGAGGACGACATGGACAATCCCGTGATCCATCCCAAGGTGAAGCGCAAAAAGACACCGTCCCTCCAGCTTGGAAATTACGAGGTGCACACGGCCTTTGAGGGTTTTTCGAGCATCCGGCACGTTTTTTCGGGGGAAATCATGCACTCACGGAATGAGCCGATGGAGGAGGCGCGCCAGCTTTACATCGAGCAGGCGAATCTCGCGCAGCGCGTGTGTGAAGGGGAAGGGGAGGCGGGGGCATCGCCACTTGTGATTTGGGACGTGGGGCTTGGGGCGGCGGCCAACGCGATGGCGGCCATCGCATGTTACGAGGCTGCGGCGCAGGCCGGGCCTGTACGCCCGATGCAAATTTTGAGTTTCGAAAACGATCTGGATTCCCTGGAGCTTGCCTTCCGTCATTCCGACAAGTTCTCCTATCTCAGGCACGGGGGGCCCGCTTGGATCTTGCGCGAGGGCCGGTGGCAGAGTCGGGAACTGCCGGGGTTGAGCTGGGAATTGATCCGGGGGGACTTTCTGAAAACGCTGGACGCGGCGCCCTCGGCGCCTGACATCATTTTCTACGACATGTTTTCGAGCAAGACCTGCGGGGATCAGTGGACTCGCGATGCGTTTTTGCAATTGTTTGCAGCCTGCGCAGGGCGTCCCTGCGAGCTTTTCACGTACACATGTGCGACGGCCTCGCGCGTGGCGATGCTGGCGGCGGGTTTCGTCGTGGCCAAGGGGCGCCCGACGGGCGAGAAGGTGGAGACGACCATCGCTTTGACGCCTTCCGCGTGGCGTGCCCCGCAGTCGGAGCGGCTTGAGTTGCTGGGGGCGGAATGGCTGGCCAAATGGCGCCGTTCCACGGCCCAGTTTCCGGGGTGGCTGCCAGTGGAGCAGCGGCCGGAGTTCGAGCAGAAAATCAGCACACTTCCGCAGTTTTTGAAGGCGGGTTCTTAGAAAAAGCCAACGCCCAATTTCCTCCCTCGCGGCGGGGGCGTGTTCACTGTTAACCCAGATTCCCGGGCCCCTCTCCAAGAAGCGTTCTCTAACGGGCGTCCCCTCCTTATCGGCAATCTGTCCGCCCTGTAATAAATCGTCTGAATTAGCGGTTGAACCTTCGGATGCTTTTTTTGAAATGATCGCCGCTTCCTTGCCTTGCCCCGCGCCCCGAGAGTTTTTAAACCCTCCAGGCGCAAACGATCCAGCATATCCTTGGAAGGTGAGAGACCTCAGAAAGCGAATGGCGATTTAAGTGTAGGCTATGCACAAGGGTTGATGTTTTTGGCGTTAAAAATTGATTGGGAGCAACTTCGGTTGTCTTAGGCGCAAAAATGAAAGTTGGGTGCAGTTTTGAGAGATTGGTTAGGTTGCGGGTAATTATTGGATTGCGCAAAGATCTGTGTGCCGATAAGAGAACGACTGGGCATGTCCAAGCAAAATGCCTACCAACCAATACGACCCCAAATGAGAAAGTTTTTTCTACTCGCATTACTGGTGTCCGCCACCGCGGTCATCTTCTCTTCCTGCGCCGCTGTTACCGGCAAACTGGCAACGCCGGAGCGGATCGCACAGTTGCCTGAGCCACTAAGAAGCCAGCTTAAGGAATTGGTCCGCCAGCAAAATGCGATGGCAGCCCGGTTTACGGCGGGTACCAAGAAGATGCTCGATGCTTACGGCATTATCGCCGATGCGATCGGCCTCAAGGACGTCGCCGCCAAACTCCGTGCCGAGTCGCAGGCGCTGAACGCGGGATCTTCGCTCGCGGACACCCGGAAGGCGATCTCCCGGTCCGACGGCCTCTTGAAGGAAGTGCGTTCCAAGATGTCTGCCTCCAACAACGTGACGGCAGTCAGTAAGGAAAAGTTCAACCAGGGGCTCCGTACCAAAAACGAAGCTTACATGATCGAGCACCAGATTGGAATCGAGGCGGGCATTCAGGCCGTGAGGGGCATTGCGGCAATGGCGAAAGCATCACCTTTGGACAAGGTGATGCTGACTGCAACGTTGGACCCGCTCTTCTTCTTTGCCAGGGACATTCCCCGGTTTCAGGAGCAGGAGCGCAAGTTTGATGAGATTTGCAAGCAGTACGCCAAGAACCGGAACATCGTGATTCCGACCCAGGCGCTTCCGACGCCGAAGCCAGCAAACCTGAGCTTCTAGGTTTGGAAACAAGCGCTCTGTGCAGCGCCATGGAACTCCATCGAGTCCTTCATTGGCGCTGCCGGAGCGGTTTCCTCGCTGCTGGACCTCTCCCTGCAGCTTTTGTTTCTGCTCCATTCCTCGTTTTTTTATGCAATTTCATCGGGTTTTCGCGGCTGGGAAGTTAGTTTCTCGGCTGTCCTGTTCCGCAGTTTTTGCGGCCATCGTCTTTAGCGCGACTGGCGTTGAAGGAGCCTCTGCAAAAAAAGAGAAGGATGCGAAGCCTGCCGTTAGCGAGGCGAAGGTTTCAGTGCCGGCCGAGCCGCTCCAACCGATCAAGTTTTCCGGGATATGGCTTTCTGGGAAATATTCTGAAACCGACCTGCGTTTTCCCGTTGGAAAAAGATATTCGCTGTCCTCTGCTCAGGGGGAAGGGGTGGCAGAACTTTCAAAGACATTGCTTGCCGGCCTCCGCGCGGCGGCAAAACCCAACGGGCGCAGGCTTGTGGATGCGGTTGCGTCGGACGATTATGCGCCGTCGACTACCGGAGGGGAGGCTTTCCTGATGGCGTGTGCAATTAACTACGAACATGTGGATTCCGTGGAGATTGCTGGCATTCACAAGGTGCTGGCGGAGGTCGGATTTGATTTGGTGATCTGTGATTTTTCAAACAAAGCGATCATCGCGACTTTGCCAGGGCGGGTGATGCGTATTGATGTTTCTAAAGGCGCCAAGGTTTCTGAGGCTCAGAAGACGGATTGTTTGGTGGCGCTTTACCGCAATGAACTCGTTAAACAGTTCATCAAACTGGCCCAGGCGCGAGGGCCGGAGATTTTTGGGATTGGAACGGTAGGCATCACGAAAGTGACATTGATGGATGAAGCTAAAGCGGTATTGCCTGATTTCCTCAAAGACAGGTACGAAGAATTTTTCTCCGGAGTTGCAGCGAGCAATTTCTACGAGGGCGTGGGTTTGCCCATGACCCCGTTTTCCAGGGGGAGCGACATGGTTTTCTGCGGGATGCGGGAAGGCCTTTCCGATGCGCAAAAGGCGCTGGCCGACAGCGAGCAGGAAAAGGGAGGTGGGTTAACGTTTGCCCTGCACGTACCCGACTACGAGATGGAATTGGTCATTCCCACGTTCAGAACCGTCACCGCCTCGTCAAATGCGGCAGGGCAACTCGTTCAGAACTGCTGCTATTCGAGGATCTCCATCAAAAGGGGCGACCTTGTCATCTACAGCTCTCAACACGAGGCGAACGTGACAAACCTCATTCCGAAGGGCTCCTCTCAAAAGGTACCCTGGTTGGCGTACAGCGATGGTCTGAATGAGCTTTTTTTCAAAAGTTCGAAACAAATCAAGGCCCAGATTTCGGGGCCTGAAAAAAAGCAGGACAAGCCTGTCCTGATTGTTAGGCCATTACTGTTAAAGCAGTTCCTTATGGAATGCGCCCCTTGGTCGATTGTCGGTAAAAACTAAACATATGAAAAAACTCCTCCTCCTATTGAGTCTGTTGCTTGCGCTAAATGCGTCTGCCGCCGCGCCCATTCCGATCAAAGGTCAAGGCACTGCGACAAACACGGCGATCATCGGCGGTGCATCCAGGGATGTGAAATGGATGGCCCGCCAGGATGCTGCAAGAAATGCGATTGAGAGCGAACTATCCAAGGGTTCCGAGGCTTTGCGTCAGCAGTTCAGGCAGTTGGGGGACAAGTTCAACATCGAAGATTTCGAGAAGAAAAGAATCGTGAAGGAGCGGCTCAAAACGGTTTTTGAGGAGGATAAGCGCGACAAAACAGTTACCGCTTTTTTCAGTGGTACTCTCGATGTTTCAGCCCTCAGGGATGAAATGAATTCGATGGCTTCAACAGGCGGTGCAACCACCGATGGCGCCGCTCCTATGGCACTTTCTAAAGACAAGGTGGCTGTGTTTTTTACGGCTCGATTGAATGCAGCCGCGGAAAAGTTTGACGACAACGTGAATAAGACCTCGAAAGCACAGAGCAACAAAGAGGCCGAAGCATCTCAAAAAGCCACCGATGATGGAGTCGCAACCAGTGAGACGACTTTGCGGCAGAGCAAGGTTGTCTCAGGTGGTTCGACCATCGTCAGAAGAGATAAGCAGATCTACGAACTTGACGGTCCAATGCGGGAACATTTGGCGGCAGGACTCTTGGACCGCGCCTCGTCGAAGGGATTCAATCGCATTGTCGATGGAGCCACGATGGAATCCTCCACGGAACTCGATGCGGCTTTCGGAGGGGGGAATGTGGTTCCTCCCAAGATTTACAAAAAAATAGCGACCGAAGTTAGGGAGCGCTCTGCGAAAATCAAAAACATCATCATTGGGACTCTGGACTTCTCAGCTCCCGGCAAAGATGCAGTGACGGGACAGGTCAAGATTTTAGCATCGCTGAGCGGTAAGGTGTACGCGTTTGATGAGGACGGAGAGTTGGAAGTTGTGGCGGCTCTAAAGCCCATTTCGAAATATGGCATGGCGGGAACCGAGGAAGACGCTCGGAAGTCAGGCGTAGATCTGCTTTCTGAAGAAGCGATGGATGAAATTATCACGAAGCTTAACAACAAGAAAAAAAATGATTAAGCACCCCGTTCTAGCGCTCCGATTCGCGTCGGTTTGCACTTCTGTTTTGCCGCTTTTGGCGGGATTTACGCCTGCCATCGCTCTTGCTGCGGCGGATAAGCCAACTCCCGGGGAGGTCAAGGTTGAGGCCACGGGCACGGCGGAGACCCGCGAGGGAGCCCTGATTGATGCCTGCCGTCTTGCTGTGGCGAAGGTGCATGGCACGCGTGTGATCGGGCGAATGGCCAACAAGGATTTCAGCGGATTAAAATTGGACGCTGCTGGATCCAAAGCGGGCATCAAGGCGAATGTCACTGCGAACGTTCGCACCTATGACATCGCGGATAACACGGCTATGTCCTTTGATGGACTTCTTCTGCGCTTCGAGGTCAAGAAGGAGGATAAAAACAGAGAAGGCCGCTGGTCGGTTCAGATTCTGGCCGACGTTCTTAACGCGCTCCCTGACAAGTTTGCGGGGCGCCAGGCGGTGGTTCTTCCCAGCGTCCAGCGTATCGCCAAGAGTTTATCCTCGGGCGATGCGGGGCCGAAAATGGTGGCGGAGGTTGCCCAGGAATTGTCCCGTGCACTGTCAACCACCTTCAGCAACCATCCCCAGTTTGTGCTCCTGGAACGCGAGAGCGAAGACGCCGTAGACGCAGAATTAAACCGCGCGGCTTCTGGAAACTCTGCGGTGAAAGAGCAGTCGAAGTTGAAATCTGAAAAAGTGGCGGACATCGTTGTTGAGGTCAAAAGCGAGCCGCTTAAAATCGTGGTCAACACGACCCGGTTTGAAAGCACGCCACCGCTTCAGAAGGTGCAAATTCAGCTTCGTGGGAGCATTCGTCTGATAGACGTCGCTACCAAGGGTGAAATTTGCAGGACTCCTTTTGAGGCGGGAAATGTGAAGCCTGTAAACTCCGCAGGAGACCCAGAATCGGCGGTGATCAAGGCTCTTGGTGAGTTCAAGCAAACCCTCGATGCTTCTTTAAGATCAGCTAAATGCGACTTGCTCGCCAAACTTGGGATCACCAATTTGGTTGCCGGGCGCTCGGGCGACTGGATTGTGGGAGGTGGGTTGGACCCGCAGTTGCTCCAAACCGGGGACAAGATCAGTCTCTGGAAGGGCGAAGGCACTGGAATGACCAAGGTCGGCGAAAGCACGATCACCGTCGAGTCGACGAGCCTTGTTCTCGACAACAAATCGTTCAAGGCCACGCAAGGAGAAGTGTATTCCTTCCGGATGGATTCCACCCAAACCCGTACGACGTTGAAAGAAGGTTCCAAGGACAGTGAATCTTCCGCTCCAGCAAAACCCTCTTTAAAAGACAGACTTAAATTCGACTAAATCACCAGACATGAAATCCATAAACTACACACTCGCCCCTTTAGTGCTTTGTCTCGTTGCTTGTGCCCCAAATCAACCACCGGCAAATGTCTCCTCAAATTCCGGCAACGGTAAATATGCAGGTCAAGGAGCGAGATCAAACTCCTCGGGTGGTTCTTCTTACGGCAGCGGAGCTTCGGGCTCATCCTCAGCAGGCGTGAATCGCAGTAGCAACAATACCCATGGCGGCAATGCGGGCCAAGGGAACGGTTCTTCCTCTGGACGGAATTCGGCGGGTTCGCAGCAAAAGAACGCTGCGTCCCAGCAGTTGGTGTACGAAAAGTCGTCGTCTAGCAGCAGAAGCAGCGGTAACGTATCCGGTGGCAATTCCGGTCAGGGCGGCGATGGATCTTCTGCTCGCAATACGACGGCTTCACAGCAAAAGAACGCTGCCGTCGTCGGTTCCTGGTCTGGGAATGATGGACAGCAGAGGATTGCTGTGAAATTTGGCGCTAATGGTAGCCTTATCATCAACAATGCCGCTGGGGCTAACCCTGGGCAGTGGAGTGGTGGAAGTGGTGGGCGATTCCGGATTCAAGTTGGATCCTTCAACGGCGAGTTTGTGATGGTGGACTCGAGGACGGGATCACTGACTCTCGGAGATTCCAGCGTAGAACTTAAGCGGTAGTCACTGGAGTCGTCTTATCAATGGGAGAGGGCTGCGAGCGGCTCTCTTCCCGTTTTTTTGTTCATCGCTACGCTGAAACGCCCTTGCAGTACTTTTGAGGGGTTGGCGGTGTTCGACTGGCCAACGGTGGCTAGGTATATACTTTTCAGTCTGCTCGGTTTTCTTTGTGCTTTTTATCACCGTGCGCTGCAGAGGAAATTCGCTCGCATATGCTACTCAAGCACAGAGAACTCCGGTGACAGTAGCAGCGCTTGACAGAGTTCTTCCAATGCGCCCAGAGGTTTTTGGGGCTTGTTCGGATCCGAAAAATCGACCCGCGCATCCCAGCGACCGCCCGTAGCGGGCATGCCCGGATTTGACGCTCCAGGCATCAAAATGCTGGGCGACCACTGGTAGGCGCCCGCGGTCTTCTCGCCCTTGCTGGTGACGACGAAATCCAAAACGTCTCCTTTTTTGACGGACAGCTTGTTCAGTTCCGTGAGCACCGACTGGCCCTTCACGGTCCACGCACCAAGAAGACCCGCGCGGCTTGATATCACCCGCGCCACTGCCTCCTCGGCCTTGGCATCCAAATGGGTGATTTCTGCCAACATCTAAATTTCGCCATCCAGAGGGGCCGTCCAGCGTCGAACGCTTGAGACTCCATCGCCCGCTCCTGATTCGCCGCCCATGGCCGTCAGCAATACTTTGCTTGTCGTGCCATCGGGCATTTTAGCGGTCCCCGTCCAACCTTTGCCATCGAAGCTGGTCAGGGGTGAAAAATCAGCGACGTTTTGAGCCGTGGAATCAAAAAGTCCTGAACCGTACTGCCACTGTCTGGATGCAGGGTGGACTTCCACATTCTGGGGATAAGCACCCAGGTAAGCCCTTTGTTTCTGAATTCGTGTCCTCACGGCCGACTTTATTTACGCTACAACGATCAGTTGGCGGGATTGGTGTAGGGAGCCCGTAGGGCGACCGTAACCATTCCCGCCAACTTGCGGCTCAAATAGACCCCACCCCACCCATGAGC
>CANJZW010000077.1 GCA_947479475.1 Chthoniobacteraceae bacterium | reverse complement strand
GGATGTCTGTCTTGTACTGGATCAATTGAATTTGACTCTTCCGGAGAAGGCTCCTCCTAAAATCTACAGTCCTGCAAAAAGCTCGAATTGAAAAATCGTGTAGTGCCGACCTTTTTACAATGACTGCTGAAAATGAGGCGGTTAGATGTTTTTTACCCCGCCAGTTCGCGAAGTAGGGTTAACGCACCCGCGTCCAGGCTGAAGAGACTGAAGAATTCGTGCCGGGGGGTGAAAAGCAATTTCTTGCTTTTCCTTTTTTCTAACTTTTAAAGTACAGGTGGCTTGTGCAACTAGACAGCGGAATGCCATCTGGCGGAATTTACCTGAGCTTCCGATGGCTGAGCAATGCGAGCTGCTTGAAAAATAAAATTGATTCGGTTTGGTTGTGTTATGAGAAGAATAATTTTAATCAGTTTTGTATTTGTGTTGATAAGCAACAGCGGCTTCTCCATTGATCCAAATAAGTATTCTCTTGGAATGGATTATGAGGGGGCAAAAAAGGCGATATTTGACGAGCTCAACTTTGTAACATGGTTTGATGAATCCACGATCGCCGCAGTGGCACAAGATCCCGACTATGGTCAGATTGAACTGTCATTTGCGAATGGTAAAATCAAGAAAATTTTAATATCGGGCGTTCAAATTGGTGCTTTTAAAATATATACCGATTGGATTAATAAGTTAACGCAGGCGAATGCATCTTTGGTTTCGTGGCGTGCTCCGCTGAGCGAAAAGCTCGGGGCGGCTTATTTATGGAAGGTAGAGGGTTCGGAGGTTGAGTTGGGCTTGTTTTTGAATAAAGAAGGAAAGGTCATTTTTCAGATACTCAAAAAATTATCAGATTAAAGAGTGCCGGAACCAAAACATGCTTCGCGGTTCATGCTGGCCCCGCGCTAACCCTGGCGCGAGGGATGCATTTCTGCCGGTATTGCGGAGAATGAAATACATCTTCACTCGTATAGCTCTTAAGCGATGAAAACGAATCAACTTCAAAAGCAACGGGTGATGCTTCCCCCGAATTCCGTGAGGGCGTGGCGGTGGGTGCTGGCAGTTAATATTACTCTGGTGAATCTTTTTCCGATCGGAGCTTCACCGCTACTGGCGGGTCCCGCTGAGGAGACGGTTACCATCACCGAATTCGGCCAGAAATCGACCTACACTCGCTTGGGGGCGGCCCTCCTGAAAAGAGATGTCAAAGCGGTAAACAAATTTCTCGAAGAGGGTGCGGATGTGGAGCATCCCGTTTCAGACGAGCAGACTGCGCTTCAAATGGCGGCAGAATACGGGTATTTGGAAATCGTGAAGTCGCTCTTGGACAAAGGGGCGGACCCAAACGGCACGGCCGGATCGGAAATCCCTCCGATCCTTAAGGCTTTTTCAGATTTCAACAAGAATGGTTCGGAAACGATCTCACTGTTGCTTGAAAAAGGGGCGAAGGTGAATGTCGTTGGAAAATCTCCGTTTGGGGTGGAGTTGGAGCCGCCAATTGTGCGGGCGCCCAAACTAGGCATGAAGGTAGTGGAAATGCTCGTGGCTCACGGGGCGGACATCCATGTTCAGGTTTCGCAATTTGACGAAGTTAAAAACATGGTCACCGAGTCTCTCTATTACAGCTCTGCGGAGTGCCTTCGGTTCGCGCTTGAAAACAACGTGGAAGTTCCGTCCAACTGCCATGGATCTGACGGATTCAGCGGTCCGATTTTGAGTGCCGTCCTTTCCAGTAGGCGCGCCTACGGTTCGCCCGAGGCAAAGGAGGCGACGGTGCTTGAATTTATCAAGTGGGTGAGAGCTCAAGGTTTGGAAAAGGAATATTTGGAGGTGAAGACGAATGGATGGACGCCGTTGATGGTGGCCTGCCGGGCGGAGATGCCAGAGGTTGCGAAGGCGCTGATAAACGCGGGGGTGAATGTGGATGCTGCAACGGAGAATGGATGGACCGCGTTGCATTCGGCCGCAAATTTGGGTCTGCACGAAGTGATCAAAATGATCGCTGCCCGAGGCAAGCGCGGTGTGGATGCGACGAACAGCAAAGGAAGAACTGCACTCCATCTGGCTGTTGAGTATAAGAATTATAATGCCGTCAGAACGCTGCTGGAATTAGCGGCCGATCCGGAGATTAAAGACAGCACGGGGGTTTCCCCTTTCTCTCTCGCCGAGCAAACGAATCAGTCGGGGATTGTGAAGTTGTTTCAGAAAGCACGAGGGGAAAAGAAACCCGGGGAACCTCCGTCCTACGTGGCTTCAACACCGAGTCCAGGACCAGTCCCAACGCCCGTTTCGTCCCCCCAGCAAAAACAACCGGCGGTTTTGAAACGGCAGGACACGCGCGCATCTGCCGCGGAAAGCAAAAAAATACCTTATGCAGATTTGGACACGACTGTTCTGCAATCTCAGGGGTTAACCATAAACAACATTAATTTGGTCATCGAACGCGCATTGCTTGGTGGAACGAAGGCAACGTTTCAATGCAGCGGCAAAAACAAATCCAAATCGGACTTGAATTACACCGTCTATTTGTCCGCCTTTGACAAGGATGGAAACCTGCTCGCATGCTTCGGGGTTGAGCCAACCCTAAACATTCATGCAGCGGGAAAAATAGAAAACTTAGAGGCGTCCGGCATGGTTTCAAGTGAAACGAAAGATCACATTGACTACGTGCTCCTGAAACTCGTGGTCCAGAAGGACCCGGAGTAGCGCGGATATCTCATTTTGCGGCGTGCTTCTGGAAACGGCGCGTTGCACTGCTCGAGAACGCAGGCACCGGGGCCTCGCCGAGAAGCAACTGTGCAACGAGTTCTCCATGGTGAGACTAGCTGAAGTCGAGCGTGCCTTTACCAGAGGCAAACGTCTCCACGGGCAGGCCCATTTGCTGCAGCATTTGGACGTAAAGGTTTGCAAGAGGCGGCGGCTTGGCGGGATCCAATCCAAGGTGCTGTCCGTGCTTGAAGCCGCCCCCCGCCAATACGATGGGCATGTTTTTGGTGTCGTGGCTTGCAGCGTTTCCGAGCTTAACGCACCCGCGTCCAGGCTGAAGAGACTGAAGAATTCGTGCCGGGGGGTGAAAAGCAATTTCTTGCTATGAGGTTAGTCAAGCTTGAGCTTGAAATTTCCCGCTAGGGTTTTGGTTTTTTATTTTGGTTTTGGTGTGTTTGGTTAAGACGGCGGCCCAGCTTTTGGCTGAACTCGTCTTTTGCGACAGCGCCAACATGTTCCCCCTGGAAAAGGGGCCGCGCAAGGAAACTACCGGATCATCTACGAAGTTCAGGACACACAGCTTGTCGTCATTGTGATCAAGGTGGGACACAGGCGTGAGGTTTACAGTGAACAGATGCCCCAAGCGCTGACCAAAGATGTTTTGCAGCTCGGCGAAATTCCCGCGATGCTTTTGCTATTGACCTCTGTTCTTACTGCAGCCAGCGCAATGGCCTCAGGTGAGGCAAAGACAGGTTTTATTTAAAAGATCTACAAAGGTGGGGCAACTGGGTCAAAATACGTGCTTTTCGTTCCGAAGGATTACGATAAAAAAACACCCACCCGTAATCCTGTTTCTTCACGGTGCCTGTGAGTCCCGCTCACACGGCTCACACGGCTCACACGGCTCACACGGCTCACACGGCTCACACGGCTCACACGGCTCACACGGCTCACACGTCGCAAACCATCGCGGCGTGGCGCAGGGCGAGGATCGGGTCCTTCCAGGTGGGGATGAACTCGTGGGCCACAAAATCGTGGTAGCCGGACTCCGCCAAGGCTCGGATGACCGCAGGATAATGGATCTCCTGGTTTTCATCCAACTCGCACCTCCCCGGATTACCGGCGGTGTGCACGTGGCCGATGTATTCCCGGTAATTGCGAAGGCGGCGGATCACGTCTCCGTTCATGATGCTAACGTGATAAATATCAAACAGGAGGCGGAAGTTGGGGCTGCCGACCCTCTTGATCAACTCCACGCAGAAATCGACATCGTCCCCGAAGTAACCGGGATGCCCCTTCATGGGGTGGCTTGAATCGCGTGAGTTCAAGTGTTCAAGGACGAGAGTGATTCCCTTTTTTTCAGCGGCGGGCAGGACGGTTTTCCAAACCTCGACACACTCCTTGGCGGCTTTTTCCGGGTCCATTCCCTCAAAACGCATCCCTGTGAATGTGATCACCTTTTTGCACCCGACGTTGGAGGCGACCTCGATGGCGTCGGAAAGTTTTGCTATGACTTCGTCCCTGTATTTCGGGTTGCACGGTCCGTTTCCAAACCCGTGAGAACCCACCAGAGAAATGTCCAGCCCCAGCGCTTTGACTTCTGGATAATATTTGCGGTCGATGCCTTCGATGCCCATTAGGCCGATTTCCTTGGCGTGTCGGGCGAGTTCCAAGGTTTCCATCGGTTTCCAACACCAGCCCATCAGGGTGTGTTTGATGCCCTTGTTCTGGATCTTGTATTGCGGGTCAGCCGCCTCTTTTAAAACGGACTGGGCTGGGGCGGCGCTGGCTGCGGCGTGGAGAGTGCGTTCGCTGAAGGCGGACGCGGTGCCGAGCAGGGCGGCGCTGGAAATAAAATGACGGCGATTCAGGTTCATGGGTGGTTTGGGGATGTTTGACTATACCACAGTTTCGCTTGAGAGAACAGGCGCGGTTTGAGGCCGCGGCTCAGTGTGTGAAATGTTTGCTTCGCCTCGCGAGGGCGGACTGGGTGCGCAAGAGGCTGTCTTTTTTGAGCGGTTCGAGTGCAGAATTAGCCCATGTTGTTTTGGAAGGTTTTCAGTCAGGTATTGCTGCCGATTCTCATTTTGGTGGGGTTTGGGTGGGTCCTAGACAAGCGGTCCCGGCTGGATTTGAACACTCTCATCAAGCTGAATATTTACGTGCTTGTGCCTGCGTTTATTTTCCGCGAGGTGGTGAACTCCTCTCTGGGCGCCGGTTTTGCCGTGCGAGTGATGGCCTTTACCGTGAGCATCCAGGCTGGGATGTTTTTGCTAAGCGCGCTTGTGTCGCGTTTTTCCGGGTATGAGCGGCGGCAGGCGCGGGCGCTGCAATTGGCGACGATGTTCTACAATTCAGGCAATTATGGGGTGCCACTGATGACGCTGGCTTTTCCAGCCACGGGCCCGCTTTTGCAGGTTTTTGTCGTTTTGACTCAGAATATTTGCACCTTCACGGTCGGGGTGTTTTTGACGTCCTCGGCGACCCATGCGGGGTGGAGGGCGTTTTTGCCAATGCTGCGGCAGGTGTCGCTCTGGGCGGTTGCCACGGCTTTGGTGGTGCGGTGCTGGGAAGTGCCTGTCACTGAGTGGCGCTGGCTTTGGGTGCCGGTGGAGTACCTGCACCATGCCTTGGTGGGGGTCGCGCTTGCGACGCTGGGTGCGCAACTCTCCCAGACCCGGGTGCAGCAAAACGCAGGCCGTCTTTCCTGGGCGCTGGGGCTAAGGCTTTTGGCGGGGCCGCTGCTGGCGGCGCTACTTTGCGGGCCGTTCGGGTTTCACGGCGAGGAAGCGGTGGTGATGGTGGTCAGCGCCGCCTTCCCCACGGCGGTGAATACGGCCATGCTGGCGCACGAGTTCCAGGCCGATTCGCAGTTTGCAGCAGCCGTTGTTTTTTACTCCACGCTGGCGAGCATGGCGACAGTGACGTGCCTCATCGCAGTGCTGCGCGTGCCCGAGGTGCTGGCCTTCTTTTAAAGGGGTGTTTCCTGCAGGCGGTGTTCGGAGCGCACGAAAATCCAGCAGAACGCCCCCAGAAAATAGGCGGTGGCGAAGAGGGCGATATTGACGTTCCAGTTGTTGTTTGTGGCGCTTAGAACCAGAGGCACGGCCATTGGAGCGATGGCGCCGCCGATTTGTCCGGCCATGTTCATGCTGCCGGAGAGGGCGCCGGTGTGGCGGCCGCCGACATCCATGCAGACGCCCCAGGAGCCGGGCATCGACAGGTCGCTAAAGAGGCTGGCAAGACCGACGGCAAGCACCGAGGCCAGCGGAGAACTGAACTGGAGCGACACAAGGAGCATCACGCCCGCGCAACCCATGCCGCCCACGCCAAGCACGCGCCGTGTGAGGGAAATGGAGCCCAGCCAACGGTCCAGGCGCGCCGCAAGCAGGCCGGATGCGATCGAGCCGATGCCGCCGCAAAACAGCGGGACACACGCGAGCAAGGCGCGCTGCATCTCGGTGAGTGAGGTGAACTGCTCCCTCAAATAGGTCGGAAACCAGGTGATGTAGAAATACCAGGCGTACGACATGAAGAAGTACTGGAGCCAGAGCATCCACACGGTGCGGGAGGAAAACAAGGCGCGCCAGGGCATCTCGTGGGTGCCGCCGGTGGAGGTGTCGTTGATGTGGGCGAGTTCGGCGGCGTTGACGGCGGCGTGGTCCCGCGGATGGTCGCGGAACCAACGGTAGAAAAGGACGGCCCAGACAAGTCCGAGCAGGCCGAAGAGTAAAAACACCCACTTGTAGTGCAGGCCAAGACCGGCGCGGCCCTCGCCTCCAGTGGCCAGCATCCAGCCGACAATGAGGGGCGTGAAGGCGCCACCCCAGCGGGCGCTCAGCCAAAGGACAGCCTGCGCGCGTACACGCTCCGCGGGAGGAAACCAGTGCGTGAAGGCTTTGGTGATATTGGGAAAACACCCCGCCTCACCTGCGCCAAAGAGAAACCGCGAGACTACCAGGGAGGTGAGGTTCCATGCCCAGCCGGTGGCGATGGTGAAAATGGACCACATCGACACCACCCGCAACAGAACCTGCCGCGGTCCGAAACGATCCCCAAGCCAACCGCCGGGGATTTCAAAAAGGCCGTACGCGATGCCAAAGGCGGTGAAGGCGTACCCCATCTGGGTTTTGGTCAGCCCCATGTCCTGCTGCATGAACGGAGCCGCTTGTGAGATACACACGCGGTCCACATACGTCACGATGGCCAGAGTGGTGGCGAAAAACAGCACCACAAAGCGGGTGCGACTGGCCGGAGGCTGGTTCATGGGGGGAACTGGGGGGAACGGAGGAGGGGGGCGCGGGGAACCGGACAGGGTTTAACCCACCCCGTTGACGACGTTTTCGAGAGAATCGCCCCGAACAGCCGCCAGCGCGATTCGGGCGGAGGTGGAACGCATTTCGAGCTTAGACTCTACGCTGCAGAAGGCGGCGTGACAGGTCACGATGAGGTTTGGGGTGGCGGCCTCCTCGGCGGTCTTGAGGGGCTCGTCCTCGACGACATCCAGACCGGCTCCGGCAAGGCGTCCGTCGTGGAGGGCCTGCAGGATCGCCGTTTTCTGAATGACGCCTCCCCGGGCCGTGTTTACCACAAATGCGCCGGGTTTGAGCATGGCAAGTTCACGCGTGGCGATGAGGTGGTGGGTCTCCTGATTGAGAGGGCAGTGCAGGGAGAGGACGTCCGTTTGCGCCAGCAACTCCTCCAGCGTGCGCACCCGCTTCAGACCGACGGCTTTGTCCACGCCGTTGGGAAGGTAAGGGTCGTAGAAGACCACCTTAAACCCTAGCGCCTTTGCCCTCAGGGCGGTGGCGGTGCCGATGCGCCCGAGGCCCACCACGCCGAAGGTCAGTTCCCGCAAGCGGCGCAGTTTGGGTTCCACGCGAATGATCCAGCCGAGAGCCTTTGCTTCATCGTTTAGAGGAAACAACTGGCGGCACAGAGCCATGGCGAGGGCGATGGCGTGGTCGGCCACTTCTTCGGTGCCGTAGTCTGGCACGTTGCAGACGGCGATGCCGCGTTGCCGGGCGGCGGCGATATCGACCGAATCGAAGCCCACGCCGTTGCGGATGATCGCGCGGCACTTCTTCAGGCGGTCGATGCCGGTCTGGGAGATCGGAGTGTTGTGCCAGACGATGAGGGCGTCGGCATTGCAGATCTCGTCGGTGAAGTCGGCATCGCTGGAGCACAGATAGCGGCGAATTTCGGCGGCATCACCCACGATGGCTTTTTCAGCGGCGGATTGTGGGTCGCCTAGTGGGGACTTGGCCCAGTCAATAATTCCAATTAGGGGCTTCATGATTAACAGGTATTACCACTTTAAAGAGTCTGCTTGCACAAGGTTAATTTCCATTTTACGGCTAGCACGGCTGAGGGAGGGGTTATTGGGAAACTTGCGTGCATGGGTGGGCGGCTGGCAGACTGTCGAGGCATGCAAATGAATCTAACTGGTCAGAGAGTGGCCGTTTTGGGCGCGGCCCGTGGGATTGGACGCGCCATTTCCGAAGAGTTTCTTAGGGAAGGCTGCCTGGTGTACGGGTTTGACCGGGAGCTTGATCCGGCGGCCCCAGCGGATGGGCCAGTGATGACGGTGGGCGATGCGACGTCGTTTGAAGAGGTGGGTGCGTTTGCTCAGAGCGTGGGCACGGTGGACCATGTGGTGTTCTGCATCGGCGTGGGCTCGGGCAAGTTTGGGTTTCCGTTTTGGAAACTGGCCCCGGGCGATTGGCCGCGTGTGCTGGAGCTGAACCTGATCACGGCAGTGAATGCGGCTCACGCGTTTGCACCGATTTTGGCGGCGAAGGGCAGGGGGACGCTTCTGTTTTTGGTGTCGGTGGCGGGACAGATGGGTTCCCAGACAGACCCTCCCTACAGCGCAGCGAAGGCCGGGTTGATCAACTTTATGCAATGCGCAGCGAAGGATTTGGCTCCCTATGGGGTGCGGGTGAATGCGCTTTCGCCGGGGATGGTGAAAACCGATCTGAACGAATCGGTTTGGAGGGCGGGCCAGGAGAGGCTGGCTCCGGAAGAGCGCCAGGATTACGCGACTTGGGGCGGGGAGAAGATCCGGAAGGTGTCGCCGTTGGGGCGCTGGCAAACTCCGGCGGAATACGCCGCGATGGCGGTTTTCCTGGCCTCCGAGCACGCAAGAAACGTGACCGGCCAGACGGTGAATATTGACGGCGGCCAGGTGATGCACTCCTGAGGCGCGCTTGGAGGCGACGTTGCTTTGTCGCAGGCACCGTTCTCCCTTGTCGCGCTTCCGATGGCTTTGAGCGGTCCAGCAACCGGCGCTTTCAGCGTTTGTCGTAAAGCAGGAACAGCCCCGAGTGGTCCTTTTCCCCGTGACCTTCCTCACCCACAAAGCGTTCCCACTGCGCGCGGCAGTTTTCCAGCGTGGGCGAGTGAAAGCCGAGAGAGTCGGCGAGTTCACAAATGAGCCGCACGTCCTTGAGTTGGAGTGCTGCCCGGCCGCCGGGGGTGAAGTCGCGCCGAACCATGCGGTCTCCGTGCAAGTTGAGGATTCTGCTTTCCGCGAAGCCGCCAAGCAGCGCCTCCCGCACGAGGGCCGGATCCACTCCGGAAAGTTCGGCCAGTCGCAAGGCCTGGGCGACGGCGTCGATGGTCTGGGCGACGATGAGTTGGTTGGCCAGCTTCGTCACCTGACCGGCGCCCGAGGGGCCTAGGTGCGTGCTGCGTTGTCCAAGGACTTTGAAAACGGGAAGGGCCCGCTGGTAGTGGGGTTCGGTGCCGCCGGCCATGATGGTAAGCGTGGCGGCCTCCGCGCCCACCTGGCCGCCGGAAACAGGGGCGTCCACCCATGCGATCCGGCTTGCAAATTCGCGGGTCTCGGGGACGCCGGTGGTTCCGAAATCAATGAGCAACGCGTTTTCCGAGAGACCTTCAAACAGGCCGCCGGATCCAAAGGCGACCTCGCGGACCACCTCGGTGGTGGTGAGGTTGAGGCAAATCGTTCCGGCGCCTATTTCCCGGGCAAGTTCACCCAGAGTGCCCGCCCGGCGCATGCCTTGCGCCACGGCAGCCTCGGCCGGTGGGGCGCTGCGGTTCCAGACCACGACCTCCGCCCCGGCCTCGTGGAGGTGGCGGGCCATCGCACGGCCCATGTTGCCCAAACCCACGAAACCGATCTTGTGTCCTGCAAGTCCTTTGTCCATTTTCATGCGTCCATTTCAGAGCACCCGGCGTTTCATTGCAAACCAGCTCCCTTCTTAATTATGAAAATTATCATCACTGGCGGCGGCGGGTTTCTTGGCTCCCAGCTTTGTGAAAAGCTCCTTCAGCGGGGCTTTCTCACCGGTCCCTCAGGCGCCCCTGAACCGATTGAGCAAATTGTGCTGTTGGACGCCCATTTTGCCCGGACCAACACGGAGGCGCGTGTGGCGCAAATCACCGGCGATATCAGCGAACGGGAGGTCGTTTTTTCCGCAGTGGGGAAGGAGCCTGCCACCTCGATTTTCCACCTTGCCTCGATGGTGAGCGGCGAATGCGAGCTCCGCTACGACGACGCGCTCCGGGTGAACCTGGATGGCGGCCGGAACGTGTTTGAAGCCGCCCGTGCGTTGGGTGGCCGTGCCCGGGTTGTGTTCGCAAGCAGTATTGCGTGTTTCGGGGGCGGCGTCATGCAGGACCCAAACACCGACGCCACAAAACTCGCGCCGCAGACCACCTACGGGATGACCAAGGCCATCTGCGAACTATTGGTGAACGACCACAGCCGGAAGGGCCACTTTGACGGGCGCAGCGCGAGGTTGCCGACGGTGATCGTGCGCCCGGGGAAACCCAATGCCGCCGCCTCGAGTTGGGCGAGCGGGATGTTTCGCGAACCGCTCAACGGGGAGCCCTGTCTTCTTCCCGTGCGCCGCCAGCAGAGCCATCCGATGACTGGATACCGTACCGTGGTTGAATCACTGGTAGCGCTGCATGAAGTGGCTTCCGAGCGGTTTAACGACGACCGTGCCATCGGGCTGCCCGCGCACCGGGTCACGCCTGTTTTGGCGGAAGTCACGCTGCAGGAGCTTGCCCGGGAGCGGGGGCTCAGGCTTGGGCGCATCGAGGACGCTTTTGATCCGCGCATTCAGGCGATCGTGGACAACTGGCCGGTCTCCGTGGAAGGAGGGCGCGCGCTGGCCCTGGGACTTCCGATGCCGCCGCCCTTGAAGGAAATCATTGCGCAATATTTGGAGGATTTCGGCGCCGCACCGGTAGGCCGGGGTCAAGAAGGCGGCCAGTAAGGCGGCCAGAAAGGCGGGCTCATTTGAATTCATATCACCCTAAAACAAAATCAGCGATGAACGACAAACTCTTCAATCTCCAAGGCCACACCGCCTGGATCACGGGGGCAACCCGGGGCCTTGGCAAACAGATGGCGCGGTGCCTGGCATCCGCCGGTGCGAACATCGTGACTAACAGCCGCAATGGAGCTGAGGCCGAGGCCGTCGCGCGTGAAATTGCCCTGGAATTTGGCGTGGAAACGTTCGCCACTGCGGCCGATGTGACCGACGAGGAGTCGATTGCGGAGTTTGTTTCAGAGGCGAGCAAAACGGTCGGCCCGATCGATATTTTGGTAAACAACGCAGGGGTGAACTTCCGCAAACCTACCACGGAAATGCCGCTTGCGGAATGGAAGCGGGTTTTGGACATCAACCTTACGGGCCCGTTTATTTGCTCCAAGGCGGTGCTGCCGGAGATGGTGGCCCGAGGGTGGGGAAGGATTATCCATCTTGCGAGCATGCTCGGAAACGTCGGCCTTGCGGAGCGCGGGCCGTATACGGCGAGCAAGGGCGGGTTGATTCTTCTCACCAAAACCCAGGCGCTGGAAGTGGCGCACTCGGGGGTGACGGTCAACGCGCTTTGTCCGGGCCCGTTTCGTACGGACATGAACCGCGCTTTGTTGGAGGACCCGGTGAAGTATCAGGAGATTTGTGCGCGCCTTCCGGTGGGGCGCTGGGGGGAGATGGAGGAAATTGAGGGGCCGATTCTCTTTCTGGCCTCGCCGTCCTCAAGTTTCGTGACGGGCACCTGCCTTGTGGTGGACGGCGGCTGGACCGCGCAATAAAGCGTTTCGCAGGCGCCAAAGACCCGCCCTGGGGGGAATTCTTCCATGGGTGGGAGTGGCTCAAGAAAAAGGCGCGTCAGGCCAGGAGTGCCGTGACAACGCGGCCGTGGACGTCGGTGAGGCGGAAGTCGCGGCCCTGAAAACGGTAGGTGAGCTTTTCGTGGTCGAATCCGAGGAGGTGGAGGACGGTTGCGTTGAGATCGTGCACGTGGACGCGGTCCTGGACGGTTCCGAAACCGAGTTCGTCGGTGAGTCCGTAGACTTGGCCCGCTTTGGAACCGCCGCCGGCCATCCACATGGTGAAGCCGTCGACGTGATGGTCCCGGCCGATGGTGGCGCGATTTTCACCCATCGGGGTGCGTCCGAACTCGCCGCCCCAGATCACCAGAGTGTCGTCCAGGAGGCCCCGGCGTTTGAGATCCAGCACCAGGCCCGCACTGGCGCGGTCCACTTCGGAACAGACCTGCTCCAAGGCGCCTTCAAGATTTTCGCTCGCTCCGTGGTGATCCCAGTTGGTGTGGTAAAGTTGGACAAAACGGGCGCCGCGCTCGATGAGGCGGCGGGCGAGCAGGCAGTTGTTGGCGTAGGAGGGTTTGCCGGGGGAGGCGCCGTAGAGGGCGAGGGTTTCAGGGCTCTCCTGACTCAGATCCATGAGTTCGGGCGAACTGCTCTGCATTTGGTACGCCATTTCGTAGGCGTTGATGCGGGTCTGGATTTCGGGATCCCCCGTGGTGCCGAGGCGCTCTTCGTTGAGGGAGCGCACAAAGTCGAACACGGTGCGCTGGTTGCCGGCGTTGACGCCGCTGGGGTTGTGCAGGTCGAGGATCGCATCGCCCTGGCTGCGGAAAGGCACTCCCTGGAAGCTGCTGGGTAAAAACCCGCTGGACCAGAGAGTCGCCCCCGCCCGCGGGCCGCGCGGACCGCTTTGCAGGACGACAAAACCGGGCAGGTTTTTGGAGGCGGAGCCAAGTCCATAGGTGGTCCAGGCGCCGAGGGAGGGGCGGCCGGGGACCTGGAAGCCGGTGTTCATAAACAGCTTTGCCGGGCCGTGGTTGAACACATCGGTTGCCATGCCGCGGATCCAGCAAAGTTCGTCCGCCACGCCGCCGAGGTTTGGAAGCAACTCGCTTACTTCCATGCCACACTGGCCGTGTTTTTGGAATTTCCGGCGCGAGCCAAGCAGTTTTTCGTTCCCCTTGAGAAAGGCGAAGCGTTTTCCCTCCATGAGGCTGGGCGGGGGGGCCTGACCGTTAAGTTCGCGGAGTTTGGGTTTGTCGGAGAAAAGTTCGAGCTGGCTCGGTCCACCCGCCATGAACAGGTAGATCACGCGTTTGGCTTTTGCCTGAAAATGGGGCGGACGCACCGCCATGGCATCACCCGCATCTGAGGCGTTGAGGGCTGGAGCCGTATGCGGGGAGGTCGCCGCGAGGCTGTTTTCGGCGAGCATCTGCTGGAGGGCCACGGCCCCGATGCCGAAGCCCGTTTGCGCAAACAAATGCCGGCGTGTTCCAGCCAAAAGGAGCTGTTGTTCAAGATCCATGGTTATTCGCGGGTGATGAATTCATCGGTGTTCATGAGACCGCGGGCAAACGCGGTCCAGGCGGCGGCGTCCTGAGCGGGCGGGCCTTCCACGCTGGCAGCGGGGCTTGCGGGCGGTTGTTCGGCCGGAGCGCTGCGAGCGCGGGCGAGGAATTGCTGGCTTTTCTCCAGCTCCGCCGGAGCGGGTTGCCGTGCAAAAAAACGCTCGAAGGCAAGGGTGATGCGTTGGCGGTCGGCTTCCTGCCCCTGGGCGGGGAAGCTTTTCCACAGGAGGCGCGTGGTTGCCTGCGCCATTTCAAAGAAGGTCTCGTCGTTGGCGAGCATTAGGGCCTGCAGTGGGGTGTTGGAGCGCAGGCGGCGTGTGCAGGTTGCCGAGAAGTTGGGGGCGTCAAAGGTGCTCGTGAGCGGGTGCTGGGCGCTTCGGTAAAACATGGTGTAGAGGGCTCGCCGGTAGCGGTCCCCGCCTTGGCTGACGTTCCAGGTTTTGGAGCTTTGGGTGAAGGAATAGACCCCCTCCGGTTGCGGGGGGAAGACGGGGGGGCCGCCGAGAGTTTTGTTCAATAGGCCGCTGGCTTGCAGGGCCGAGTCGCGCACGATTTCGGCGTCCAGACGGACCCTGTTTTGGCGTGCCAGCCACAGGTTGCGGGCGTCTTTTTCTGCCAGGTCGGGTCGGTGGTTGGAGCTTTGGCGGTAGGTGGCGCTTAAAACAATGTTCCGGTGGAGTTGTTTGAGGGACCACCCCTTTTGAACAAATTCGCGAGACAGCCAGTCGAGCAGTTCAGCGTGGGAGGGGGGCGTGCCCTGGGTGCCGAAGTCGTTTTCGGTTTCAACCAGGCCCAGGCCAAAGTAGTGCATCCAGACGCGGTTGACTGTCACTCTAGGGGTGAGTGGGTTATCGTCACGCACGAGCCAGCGGGCGAGGGTCAGGCGGGTGGGGGATTTGGCTTCGCCGGGCGAGGGCAAAAGCGCAGGAAGGACCTGGGGGGTGTTAGGGGTGAGCGGGCCGAGTTTGGTGTCGGGGCTGAGGTAGTCGCCACGCAGATGCAAAAGAGTCGGACGCGGCTCCGGTTGCTCCTTCATGATGAGGAGGGTTGCGGGGTTTGCGGCCTTGCGAAGCTTTTCCAGTTCACGGTCAGCCTGGGCCTGTTCCTTGTCCAGGAGCACAAACGCCTTGGAAAGAGCGCCCGTTTCGGCGGCGGTGAGTTTTGCGCCTTCGCCCGCCCGTGCGGCCGCTTCAAAAGCCGCCTTGGCAAGGAGTGTGTCGGGCGGCAGGAGCGGGCTGGTTGGGGTCGCGGCGATTTGGAACTTCCCCTGGAACGCGGCTCCTGTTTCCTGCCGCAACCGGACTGTCAGGGAACCGGGCTTGAGCCCAACGGGGACGGTGGGTAAAAACCAGATTTCAAACTCTCCGTTTTTTGCCGTGGCCGGCTCGGGAATCCAGGCGGTGGTGGCATCTGTGTCGATGGCCGCCTTTGCCGAGTTTTTGGGAGTCTCTTTTTCCACAAGGGCCAGAGCGAGAGGGACGGGCACGCCGTCGGCCAGCAGTTCAAACTCGTTTAGTGTGTATGCCGGTGTTTTGCCCGCCGCCACTTCGGGTGCCACCCGGAGGCGCAGGGCTCCTACCTGTTCCAGCGGCGTGCTGAAGGTTAGCAGAAAGGAGTCTTTGGCCTTGGCGCCGGCGGAAAGGCGCACGAAACCCTCTGGCTCCAAAGCGTGGTCTCGGCCGCTGGAGGCCACGAACGAATCGACGTGCACGGGTTGCCAGGCCACGTCTTTGGGTGAGGTTTGAACCTGCTCGACCCACTTTTTCTGGCGCGCAGCCGCCTCGCGTTTATGAGAAGCGGCTTTCGCCGTGGCCTCCGCGTAGCGCGCGGGCGTGACCCCCGCTTTCAGGGGAGAGCCTAGGAACTCGCCGGGGAGGACTTCAAGGGTCTGGCCGGTGCTGTTGACGTCCGTGGACGAGTTGAAAAAAGCGAACAGCTTGAAGTACTCCTGATGTGAAATGGGGTCGTATTTGTGCGAGTGACACTGCGCACAGCCGACGGTCAACCCGAGCCAGACTGCCCCCGTTGTGTTGATGCGGTCCACGACGGCTTCATCCCGAAACTGTTCTGCATTGGAGCCTCCCTCCTGATTGATCATCGTGTTCCGGTGAAACGCGGAGGCGATAAGCTGGGATTTGGAGGGAGAGGGGAGCAGGTCGCCGGCGAGTTGCTCGATTGTAAAACGGTCGAAAGGCATGTCCTCGTTGAGCGCCCGGATGACCCAGTCTCGAAACGGCCACATGTCGCGCGGGGCATCAATGGAGTAGCCGTTGGAGTCGGCGTAACGCGCCTGGTCCAGCCAGTGACGGCCCCAGCGTTCACCGTAGTGGGGGGAGGCCAGAAGGCGCTCCGCCGCGCGCTCGTACGCGTCCGGGAGGGGGTCGGCGAGGAAGGCGGCGGTCTCCTCGGGTGAGGGCGGGATGCCGGTCAGGTCGAGGCTGAGCCGGCGCAAGAGGACGTTTTTGGGCGCTTCCGGGGAGGGCGCCACTCCAAGAGACTGGAGGCGGCTTAGGATAAAACGGTCCACTCCGTTGCGGGTCCAGGCGGAAGGGGTGACTTCGGGCGGCGGTTCCTTGGAAAGGGGCTCAAAAGCCCAGTGGCCCGAATACTTCGCGCCCTCGGCAATCCAGCGTCGCAGCAGGGCAACCTCCGCTGGGCTAAGTGGAGGTTTCTTGCTCTTAGGAGGCGGCATGACCTCTTCTTTGTCGTGGGAAACGATGCGCTCCAAAAGGACGCTTTTTTCTGGATTCCCAGGCACAATGGCGGAGTAGCCGCCGAGGTCTTTGGTGGCACCTTCCGGTGTGTCCAAACGCAGGTCGGCATCCCGTTTTTTCTCGTCAGGTCCGTGGCACTGGAAACAGGTGTTCGAGAGCAGGGGGCGGATGTGCTCGTTAAAGGTTATTTTGGCCGGACTAGCGCCCTGGGACACCCCTCCGGACAGCAGGATAAAGCCCGAAAATGAACCGAAATAGAAAAGGGTTTGGCGCGTGGACATGGATGGCAAAACAAGGCGACTCGAGGGACGCCACAAACGCAATCCCGCCAATGCGCCTTCTGTTAGGGTAAATCGCCTCCATCTGTCCGTTTCAATCGCGCCTCTCGCAGGTGCTTTCAAGCCGCATCCAGTCCGACCACGTAGCGTCGCTAAGAAGCGGATTGCCCGCGTACACAAAATGGGGCAACTCCGCCGGACAACCTGCCTCCGGGCACTCAAAAACGGGCTTGCCGTTCCGGGCCCGTACCCGGATTTGTTCCCCGGTGAATTCGGCCCCGCACAACAGGCAAACGCGTTTGTCGGTGAGCGCATCCCAGCGCCTGTGCTTGTCGTGCTCGCGCAGAAGATGCAGTTTGGCGGGGGAGGGAACAGGCTGCGCCTGTGTTTTTAAGACGAGAGTTGCGCAAGCAGGAGAGGAGGGAAGATTCATGAAAACAAAACCGCGGATGCCCATGGCTGCACAACCCAGAGGGGAATGCGCCGCCCTAAAAAGGGATCGGCAAGCGGCGTCTTCAGGGTGGGATAAATTCTAAAAACCGCAGTTCCTGAACCCCAAAAATAAAGGGCGTCCGCCGCCAAGCGGGACGCCCTTTTTGAGACTGAAAACTTCGGAGGATTCCGAACTCTCGATGTAACGGCCAAAAACTTACGCTGCCACTTTCATCGACGGCCATTCGCCGCTGATTTCCCTAAACTTGGATTCAATCTTCCGCATTGCTAATTCCAGGCGCGTCTTGACCGTGCCGAGGGGCACCCCTGTCTGCAGAGATATCTCCCGCTGGCTCATTCCCTTGTAAAACGAGAGCATGATCGCGTTGCGCTGTGCCTCGGGCAGTTCAGAGACTATCTTTGCCAGCACGCGCCGCAGGTCTGAGGATTCCACGTCGTCGCCCCCGTTGGTGTGGGTCCAGGACTCGGGCATTTGCTCGGTTTCTTTCTGGTAGCGTTCCTCCACCCGGCAGTAGGCCTGCTCGCGCCGTAGGCGGTCGATGGCGCGGCGGCGGGCCAGCGTGATGATCCAGCCCAACGCCTTGCCTTTGGCCGAGGAGTAGCGCGTGGCCATTCTCCAGATTTCCATGAAAACTTCCTGCAACAGATCCTCCACAGACTGGTCGTTATGCAGCACCCGGTTGATCACAGCCCTGATGGTGGCGTGGTGGCGCCGGTAAAGTTCGTCCAGGGCGGACTTGTCTTCGATCTGGATGGCGGCCATCAGAAGCTCGTCGGTGGTTTCGAGGAGCGTGGTTTGAAGTGCGGCGTGTGATTCGAATGTGTACAGCATAAGGATGAAGAGTTGTGATTTCTTAAGCACCGCGTATGCCAACCAGTATTTACTCAGGACAAGGTGTTTAAGTGTTTGCTTTTGTGCATAAAATCCACCGCAATGTGTATTTTTATTGAACACTCACAATCTGCGAAAGACGCCCCCTCTTGACCAACGCCGCACCTCCCCCCATTTGCCCCGCTTGGAAGCCTTGCCTTCCGCCATTTCAGTGCACTTTGACGCACATCACGCCCCACGGAATGACCACGGTGCTCGTTTGAAGCTTGGCAGCGCGCCTCCTGATTCGGACAATCCCGCTCCCATGTCTGCACGCAGCCTCCTCTCCACAAAAAGCATCGCCCCACAGGACCGCCTCATTTTTGCGCTCGATCTCCCTACCAAAGAGGAGGCTCTGGAGTGGGTGGATCGGCTTGGCGATGCCGTGACTTTTTATAAAGTTGGTTTCCAGTTATTTATGGCGGAGGGGTACTGGGAGTTGGTGGAGGAACTCAAGGCGCGGGACAAAAAGGTGTTTGTCGACCTCAAGTTTTTCGACGTCCCGGAGACGGTTAAAAACGCGGTAGCCAACCTGTCCAAGCGCGGGGTCGAGTGCTGCACGGTCCACGGCAGTCAGGCGATTCTGGAAGGTGCGGTGGGGGCCAAGGGAAAGATGCAGGTGCTGGCGGTGACGGTTCTGACGTCGCTGGACCGCGGCGACTTGGACGACCTCGGGTTCCAGTGTGATGTGGAGGAACTGGTGTATTCCCGGGCGAAGCGGGCCCTGGAAATTGGCTGCGACGGGGTGATTTCCAGCGGAATGGAGGCGACGCGCCTGAGGGAAGGCCTTGGTGAAAAGTTGCTCATCGTCACGCCCGGGATTAGGCCTGTGGAAAACCGGCCCGTGGATGACCAGAAGCGGACCATGACGCTCGCCGAGGCTTTTCTCGCGGGAGCAGACCATGTCGTCATCGGACGGCCGATCCGGCAGGCGGTTGACCCCCGAGCCAAGGCACTGGAGATGCAGGCTGAAATTGCTGCTTTGTTTGCCAAAGGCTCCCCGCAGTCTTAGATTCCAAACATGACCAGCGCCCCGCTCCCCTATAAAATCGGCAACGAAAAGTTGGTGAAGGTGACGGACCCCGCCTCCACCCGGGTGCAGTCGCTCTTGCAGAGGCAGGGGCGTCCTGGGGGTGCGCTGCGTGTGGCGGTGATTGGAGGGGGGTGTTCCGGCCTTCAGTACAGAATGGATTTGGTAGATGGCCCGGTTCCTAGAGATATTTTGGTCGAAAGCAATGGGGTGCGTGTGGTTGTGGACCCGAAAAGCGCCCTTTTTGTGAGCGGATCGCTTCTGGATTTTTCGGACGACCTGCAGAAGGGCGGCTTTAAAGTGACCAACCCCAATGCAGTGGCGCATTGTTCGTGCGGCGAGAGTTTTTCGGCGTGATTGGAGAGGTGGGGCTTTGGGGCTGCGCGGTGCTTGCCTTGGCTTGCCCTGAGTTACAGTGGGGGCTGTTTTTTTGTGACATAAATGAAGGAAACCGCTTGCCAGTTTCCGTTCATTTAGCCAACCTCTCCCTCCCTTTTAGAAAGCTCGGGTGGTGAAATGGCAGACACGTGCGTTTGAGGGGCGCATGCCGCAAGGCGTGGGGGTTCAAGTCCCCCCCCGAGCACTCTTTCTAAAAGTCACGTCTGAAACAAATGTTTCAGAGGCAAAAAACAAGCGGTTGCACGAGGCGGTTGCACGAGGCGGGTGCGAAAATACGGGCCTGCGGCCCCAAAGGAGTGCAATTGTTAGAGGTTGAACGCCGGGGCCATTGGGAGCGCAGTTTGCGTTTGACTTCCTAAGGCCCAAATTCAAATGACCCAGTCGTCCCAATTGGGGCCGCGCTTGTCCTTGTCGAAGATCTGGAGCTGGCGTTCTTCGTAAAAAACGAGGGAGCGGGGCGGCACGCTGTGGGTGAGGAAAACGCTGGCGGCGACCGTGGAGCCAGCACCCACGATGGTATCTCCCCCCATGATCGTGGCACCTGCGTAGAGGGTGACGTGGTCTTCCAGCGTGGGATGGCGCTTTTTACCCCGGAGAGCCTGGCCGCCAGATAGCGATCGGGCGATCAGAGAAACCCCCTGATACAGTTTGCAGTGTGCGCCGATGATGGCGGTTTCCCCAATGACGACACCCGTGCCGTGGTCGATGAAGAAGTGAGAGCCGATTTGGGCGCCAGGATGGATGTCGATTCCCGTGCGTGCGTGCGCCCATTCCGTCATGACCCTGGGCAGGATGGGCACTCCCTGTTTGTATAGTTGGTGCGCCATTCTTTGGATTGCCAGCGCCTCCACGAAGGGATACGCGACGATGATTTCGTTGGTTCCCGAAGCGGCAGGATCGCCGACAAAGGCCGCCTCTACGTCCATGCACAAAAGAGAGCGCACCTGGGGCAGTTCCTCAAAAAATGATTGGAGAACCTCTTCGGGCAGCAGGCTTGGGGAATCGGCACGCTGCTGGCGGAGGCTTTTGCTCAATTCGTGCAGCAATCGGTCGCCCACACTGAAGACGCGGTGGGTTGTGACCCTGTTCAGATGGTGCGAATGGATCGGTTCAAGGTCGTGAAACCCGGGGAAAACGATCTGGAGGAGGTCCTCACAGATCGTTGCCAGCGCCCGTTTGGAGGGAAGGTTTGTTTCGTCCAAATTGTTGAGGCCGCCGGTGGTCCGGTAGGAGTCCAAAATGGTGCCGGTGATTTTACCCAGATCGAGATTCATCGCGGGACAAGACTGGAGTTTTCAGGGGTCGGCAGCAACTGATAACAAAAGGAGTGTTTGGCGTGCGCCTTTTTTGACGGAAACTCCCCGGCTGTGATGCGTGTTTTTTTAGTCACAACGCAACGAACGTGAGGGGGCATCGGGGGCGAGCTGGAAACGGGATGAGGCGCCGTTTTTTCTGCGGGGGCGTCCTCTTCCGAATGAGGCTGGCAGAGGGAGAGCCCAAATGCAGGCTTCAGACTATCCCAGTACAGATAAAAACAGGTCGGGTGCTCCCGGAAAAACTCCGTGAATTTAACGTGTAAGTTGTCGAATGAGTGCTAGGTTTGATTATCGTTTTAAAGTGAATTAATTTATCGATCCGATGGCTTTTTCTTTTGAGTGTCCGCATTGCGCGCAGAGTTTCGAGGCTGAGTTGGAGTTGTGCGGTTCGACCTGCAATTGTCCAAGCTGTGGTCTTTTGTTTTTAGTTCCGGAGATCGATTCGTCTTCCTCAGGCTCCGCGAGTTACACGACGGAAGAGGAGGGAGGCTCTGCAACGCTTGCGATTCTGGAGTCGGCTCGCAATGAAATCCGGCGGCTCGAAGAGGACTTGCGGACGTCGTCCCAACGATGGTCTCAACGGCAGGCAGAGCTGGAGAAGGAGCGGGAGGCGGCTCAAAAGTTAGCCTTGCGCGCGGAAGCTTCCGCGAAGGGGCCCTCTGAAGAACTTGCGAAGGTACGCGCCGAATTGGAGCGGGTCAGCGCCGAAAAGGCGGACCTTGCCAAGGCGGCGAAGACAGCGACGGAAGAGCTGGCTCGCGAGAAGGCGCGTCTGGTGGAACTGGAGACGGAACGGGAGGCGGCCAAGGCGCGTGTCCTCGAGGTCGAGGCTTCCGCAAAGGGGCCCTCTGAAGAACTTGCGAAGGTACGCGCTGAATTGGAGCGGGTCAGCGCGGAGAAGGCGGACCTTGCCAAGACGGCGAAGACGACGGCGGAAGAGCTGGCTCGCGAGAAGGCGCGTCTGGTGGAACTGGAGACGGAACGGGAGGCGGCCAAGGCGCGTGTCCTCGAGGTCGAGGCTTCCGCAAAGGGGC
>CANJZW010000076.1 GCA_947479475.1 Chthoniobacteraceae bacterium | reverse complement strand
CTGGCGAAAGCATTCTGCTTTGGGGAAAGCATTCTGCTTTGGGGAAAGCATTCTGCTTTGGGGAAAGCATTCTGCTTTGGGGAAAGCATTCTGCTTTGGGGAAAGCATTCTGCTTTGGGGAAAGCATTCTGCTTTGGGGAAAGTGTCCGTCTGCGAATCTGGCTAAAGCAATCCCCGCCGGCGAAAGTCCCCCATGTTTCCGCCTGAGGATTCCTGGATCATGTCCGATGCAAATTTCAGCAGGCAAACCTCCCACCCCTCGTCAACTCCCAGAAGAATTGCGCTCAAGGGATCCTCCGAATAGTCAATCTGGTCTTTGATCTTTTGGACCACCTCTTCCACGCTGTTATGGGCCACGTATTCGGTGACATCCGTTTTTCGGAACTGGAAGCCGTATTTGAGGATGGCCAGATGGCTGGAATGATCCTGCAGCCAGCTCATGAACTGCTCGGCCTTTTCGCCAAAACCGTCCAGAAGGAGCCTTTGCAAGTGGCCCGGCGCGATGATCTGCGGCCGCTCCGCGTGCAGTCGCCCATCACGCACACGAACCTGCCCCACCGAATCCATCAGCTCCGAGACTAGGTAAAAACGGAAGCTAGTAGTCCCAAAGGTGTCGATGCGCCTTTCGGGCGCTTGGATCACCTGGGTGTTTTCGATGGCATATTGAAAGGATGCCTCGTCGAGCATGGCCATGGGTCAAATGTACGTTATGGCGGGGGGATAGCAAATGGGAAGGCCGATTCGTGGCGGAAATGAGGGAGGGAAAGGCCTCCTTCCCTCGCCGCCTAGCGCTGCGCCTCCCAAAACCTTCGCCCGTTTCTTAGTGCCCCTTGATTTCCTTCAAATCCGCCTCCGCCATGACCTTGACCAGGTCGCTGAAAAGCGTCTTGGGTTTCCACCCGAGTTTCGCCTCCGCTTTGGCCGGGTTGCCGATGAGCAGATCCACCTCCGTGGGACGGTAGTAGCGGGGATCCACGGCGACGATGATTTTGCCAGTGCGCGGGTCGATGCCGACTTCCTTTTCTCCCTGTCCTTCAAAGCGCAGCGGCATACCCACGTGTGAAAATGCCAGTTCGACAAACTCCCTGACCGTGTGGGTTTCGTTGGTCGCCAGCACGTAGTCGTCGGGGGTTTCCTGCTGAAGAATGCGCCACATTCCTTCCGTGTACTCAGGGGCGAACCCCCAGTCCCGTTTGGCGTTCAAATTGCCCAGGTGCAATTGTTCCTGCTGGCCGAGCTTGATCCGGGCGGCGGCGATGGTGATTTTGCGGGTGACAAAC
Source organism: Chthoniobacteraceae bacterium (assembly GCA_947479475.1). GTDB lineage: Bacteria > Verrucomicrobiota > Verrucomicrobiia > Chthoniobacterales > Chthoniobacteraceae > Chth-196. The sequence continues at coordinate 21,197 of CANJZW010000076.1, read as the reverse complement.
GTCGCCCCGCGCCGGGGGGATTCGTGGTTGAACAAAATCCCGTTTGAGGCGTGGATTCCGTACGCCTCGCGGTAGTTGACAACCATCCAGAAGCCATAAATTTTCGCGACCCCATAGGGCGAACGCGGATAAAACGGTGTTGTTTCATCCTGAGGAACTGCCTGGACTTTGCCGTAGAGCTCGCTCGTGGAAGCCTGATAAAATCGGGTCTTGTCCCGGAGGCCCACTTCTTTGATCGCATCCAAGAAACGCAGCGTGCCCAGGGCGTCCACCTCGGAGGTGTACTCGGGCACGTCGAAGGAGACTTTCACATGGCTCTGGGCGGCAAGGTTGTACACCTCATCCGGTTGGGTGCGTTCGAGAATCCGGTTTAAATTGCTGGAGTCGGTCAGGTCGCCGTAATGCAGAAAGAGCCTGCTGCCGTGGATGGCCGGGTCGTTGTAGAGGTGGTCGATGCGCCCCGTGTTGAAGGAGGAGCTGCGGCGTATCATCCCGTGGACGGTGTAGCCTTTTTCCAACAACTGTTCCGCAAGATAGGAGCCGTCCTGGCCCGTGATTCCGGTGATAAGTGCAACTTTCATTCCCGGTGAATCTAGCAGTAAAAGAGGACCTGCAAAGCAAGTGATTCAGCGTTTTTTTGATTATTCTGGATCCGGAAGTTCCTTCTGGCGGAAGAGGGAGGGCAGGCCTTTTTCCTGACGTGAGGAAATCTTGTTTGAATCAGGGCTAAATTACGGCCTAGTTGAGGGAATGGACTTCCCCAAAACATTAAGCCGCCGGTTTTTGGCGTGTTTGTGGCTCTGCCTCGCTTCGGTCGCTGCCTCCGCCCATCCCATCCCGGACATTCCGGTTTGCGGTTCTTTTGAGCCGGGGGGAACTGCCACCTTCAGCGTGGAGGTCAACCCCCGCTGTTTTGACGAGGATCCCACAACGGCCACCTCCCTCACGCGGATTTCATTTTCGAACCTCACAGAGGCACGCAAGGGCGAAATGCTTGCGGCGGCAGCCGCGCTGGTGAAAAAGAACGTCGAGTTTTTCCTTGAACCAATCGGGCGCATCCAGCCCGATTTTCAGTTTGAGTTTACGGGGGAGGGGCGGCGCGCTCTGGAAAAGGACGACGATGTTGTGGTCATCTCGGGGCGCTGGCGCACCACCGTGCCGGCGGGAGTGAGCGGGTGGAGCATCCGGGCTACGCCGGAAACAAAGGTGTCGGTTGTTTTTCAAAACATCATCAACGGGACGCCGCATCCCCGTGTGGCGGTTTTGTTTCCCGGGGAGCGCAGCTACACGCTGGACCTGACCCAGTGGACCGGCGCCCTTCCTACGGAGGCCACGAAGGGGAGCGTTCCGGCCTCCGGCGGTGCGGGTGATCTTTCGAGCACGGTTTGGAGTTTTTGCAAACAAGGGTTTGGGCACGTGGTGCCGGAGGGATTGGACCACATTCTGTTTGTGCTCGGTCTGTTTTTGCTGGGTCGCGCCTGGCGCCCGCTTTTGTGGCAGGTCAGCGCTTTCACGGTGGCTCATTCGGTGACTCTGGCGCTGGCCACGGCGGGGCGGTTTAACGCGCCAGCCAAGGTCGTCCAGCCGCTCATTGCGGCAACCATCGCCCTGGTGGCCGTGGAAAACATCTGGCGCGGCCGGTACACGCACAGCCGCCTGGCCGTGGTGTTTGTGTTTGGTCTGGTGCATGGAATGGGGTTCGCGAGCGCGCTGGGTGATCTCTCGATTCCACAGGGGTCCACGCTCGCCGCCTTGGGTGGGTTCAACCTCGGGGTGGAGGGCGGCCAACTCGTGGTGATCGCCGTGGCGCTCGCGCTTACGGGCTGGTTGCGCGAAGGCGAAACCTTCCGCCGGTGGGTTGCCATCCCCGGGTCTGTTCTGATCGGGCTGACTGGGGTTTACTGGACCTTCGAGCGCTTGCTGCACTAGAACCGCCAAGGGAAGGCCGCCAAGGCCCGCTCCCGGCTGGGAGCTGGAGCTACGGCGCTCCCGCTGGGAGCTACGGCTGGGGGTTGGTGCGGGAGATGTCCTCCAGCAGGTGCTGCTGGCGCTCCAGAAGGACGTCAGCCCGTTCGCGCAAGGCATCGCGCTGCCTGACGGCGCTGTCGCGTTCCCGGCGTAGGCGGGCAAGTTCGCGCTCGGCGCGTTCCCGTTGTTCGGTGTCGCCGCGCACGAGGTCGTTGCGCTCGCGTTCCAGAGAAAAGGCCTGTTCGCGGGCGGTGGCGCGCGCGGATTCGGCGGCGGCCCGGAATTCGTCGCGTTGGCGCACGACGGCCTCGATTTGACGGGAAAAGTCGTCGGTGCGGGCCCGCAGGCTTTCCCGGGTTTCTTCAAGGAGGGCGAGGAGCGTTACCTTCTCATTGAGGAGCGCCTCGCGCTCGCGGCTGAGTTGATCAGAACGGCGGCGGGAATCGCTTTCGGAGGCGGCGAGGCGGCCGGTTAGTTCGGAGGACTCGTTGCGCGCGGCATCGAGGTCTTCGCGCAGGCGCGCAATTTCCGCCGGGTAGCGGCGCTCAGCATCGGCAAGCGCAGCCCTGAGGCGGTCGGAATCGACGCGCACGCTGTTGAGTTCCTCGCGGGTTTTGGCGATTTCGAAGTCTTTGGAGGAAGCCAGTGTTGAAAGCGCCTGCCGGTGCTCTGCCGTCAGTTTGGTCAGGCGCCGGTCGCGTTCGGCCTGAGCTTCGGCGAGTTGCTGGTCCTTGAGAAGGATGGTGGAGTCGCGTTCTGAAGCGAGGGTAGCCACGACGCGGGCGTGTTCCGCCTGAAGCGCTTCGTAACGGGTGGTCCACTCGGCGACCCTGCGTTCCCGGTCGCCACTGACGGCGGCCAGCCGCTGGTCGCGTTCCGCCACGGCGGCGGCCCGTTCGGAAAGCACGGCGGCGAGGCTCTTTTCGTGCTCGGCGCGGTTGAGGGCGAGCTGCTCCTCGTGGGTGGCGCGCAAGTCGGCCAGCTGGCGGCTGCGCTCCGTGAGGAGCTGGTTGCGTTCCGATTCGAGGCGCAGGACGGTTTCCTTGTAGGCCGCTTCGATGTCGTCGATCTCTTCGTCCTTGGACTTGCGCAGAGCGGAAAGGGCTTCTTCGTTGGAGAGGCGCAGGGTGTCGTTGATCTGCTGGTGCTGGACTTTGGTGAGTTCCAGAGTGGCCGCCTGCGTGGTCTGCAGAGTGTCGATGGACCGGTGGTGTTCGGCGATCCGGGCGTCCAGTTGCGACTGAAGGGCTTCGATGGACTGCTGCTGGTCGGCCTTGGAGGTCTCCAGAGTGCTTTGGAGGCGGGCGACTTCGGAGCCGTGTTCACGGGCAGCCGCATCGAGGGCGTGCTGCGAAGCTTCCTTGGTGGCGGCCAGCGCCTTGGCGTGCATCTGTTCCGCTTGTTCCAGCCGCTCCTTCAGCAGGGTGGTTGCGCTGCTCACCGCCAGTTTGTGCTCCTCACGCAGCGCGGCAATGGTGTCGTCTTTCCCCTTCAGGGCATCCGACAGGCGCAGATTTAACTCGAGGTTCTCTTTGCGGAGTTTCTCCAAGTCCGTTTCGAGGTCCTTGTTGCGGACTTCCGCAACGGATTTTGCGCGTTCGATTTCTGCGGCGCGAGCTTCGGTGGCTGCGCGGGATTCCACGGCCTTGAGGCGCTGGGTATCCAAGTCCGCCAGCTTCTCGTGGCTCTCCAGCAAAGCGGCGGCCACGGCGCTTTCCGTCGCAGCTCGGGCTGCAGAGAGTTCGGCGTCGGCACGGCGTTGTTCCGAGTCGAACTTGAGGGTGGCTTCCTCCCGCGTCTGCTTGGAAAGGGCGAGTTGAGATTGTAACTCGGCGACGTTTTTTTCAAGCGAACCCAGTTTGTCTCGCAGTTGATTGCGCTCCTCCGTGAGTTCCTGAATCCGGGCTGAATCGGCTGTCTTTACACTCTTGAACTCGGCCGCCGAGCTTTCCGCGGTGCCAAGGCGGCCGCGCATGCCTTCCACTTCCGTCTGGTGTGCCGTCCGCGAGGCCGCGAGTTCTTTCGCCAGAGCGTCCCGCTCTTCGGAAAGCGCGTCCCGCTCGCGCGTGAGCGAGCTGACCGCCTTTGACTGCGCATCAATCGAGCGCCGAAGACCTTGAACCGTGCGGTCGTTTACAGCGGACGTGCGTTCCGAGTTATCGGACTCATTTTTTTTTACGTCTGAGAGCAGTTCCTTGTCGTTTTTGAGCTGAGTGATCTCTTTCGCCGCTTTTTCCAACTGCTCCCGCAAAGCCAGGATTTCCTGCGCCTGCGCTTCAGCGCTCATGTTGACCACCGCATTTTCAAGCTGGGTCTTCCCCGATCGCACGTCTTCGAGTTGCTGCAAAGCTTCCTGGCGCGCCTTTTCCAAGGCCGCCCGCTCCTGCTTGAGAACGGAGATCCGGTTTTGAAGTTCGTTCGGACTTGCGGGCGCCGGGCCTCCTGCGTTGGGCGCTGAAATGGCGACCGGCGGTTGGCCCGCGGTCTGGAGCTGGTAGGCTAGTTGGGCGTTCTTTTCCTGCAGCAAGTCGCGCTCCGAAAGAAGACTGCGGATGCGCTTCCGGTAGGTTTCGACGTCCTCCTCCAGTTGCTTGACTGCTCGCAATTCCCAATCCGAGAGTTCCTCGCCCGGGGTCTCTAGCGCGGGAGCGGCCGCCTCGGTGGCTTTTTCTTGAGATTGCTGGGCTTCTTCCAGCGTTTTTTGGGCGGCGGCGAGCTGGCTTTCCAGCGTCAGCCGAGCCGCACGTTCCCGTTCGAGTTCCTGGGCCGCGGTCCGTTGAGCTTCCTCTAGGGAGGCCAGTTTCTTCTCAAGCGAGGGATCGGAATGCTCGGGTTCGCTTGCCGCGGCAGGCGCTGAGGAATCTTGGGGGACGGCCCCGGGAGTAGAAGCGGCCTCGGCCTGCGCTTGCTGAGGGGCGGGAGGATGCGCTTCTTCCGAAGCCGTTTCGGGGGATGCTTCCAGCGGTGTAGCTGCGGGAGTGTGCGCGGGAGTGTGCGCGGGAGTGTGCGTCTGCGCCGCTTTTTCTGAAGTCTGGGGGGCGGCGCTGTGGGCGGCCGCTTCCGCTGGGGCGGCCGCTGCAATTTGAGCCCGGCGCTGCGCCAGCATGCGCGTCACCTTCAGGTAAGGCAGCCGGACGGGCACGGCGCTGTGGGCCGACTCCGGATCCCGGAAAATACTCGGCACGCGAGCGTAGATTTCAGAAAGGGGTACGGTTGGATCACCCGATTGGACGCGTTCGTCCAGCCATGTAAAATCGAAGGAGATGGCCATCCCGGAAAGGTGGGGACCGTCGTTTAAAGCGCCGGGGGGAATCCGGTGGAGGAAATCGCCGAGTTCAAGGGTCAGAACCGAACCAGCCGACGAAGCTGTCGTATTATGTGCATCAATACTGTCCTGATTCATGATCTGTTTCTTCCCAAAAAGCAAGTGAAGCTTTGGTAAAGCGGGTTTCGCGCCAAACTCCAAATTTCGTGGAATCCTTTTTTTCCGGTCGCGGCGTTTCGGTGGTTTTCGGCCTTCGGCCGCGCCACAATGGCACACTTTCCCCGTGGCCTACACCGCCGGCTCTTGAATGCAGTCCTGGTAATCCCTTAGAAGGGCCGGCGAAAGAACAGCCACGAGGCGCACCCTGTCGTCGTCGTAATGTGTTTCTAGAATCTGAGCCGCGCGGTGCAACCTAGCCAGCCTGTCCCCTGCTGCCACGGAGAGCTCCAGCGTGCAAACCCGCGAGCCGTTGGAGGCAAGTTCGGCCATGTGGTCGACCAATCCGTCCATTCCTTCCCCCGTGTGGGTGGAGATAAAATGGGCGTCGGGAAACTGCCGCCGGAGCGGTTCCAGGGTCGAGCGTTCCTCGATCCGGTCCACCTTGTTGAAGGCGATGATCATGCGTTTGGTGTCCGATCCCAACTCGGAGAGCACGTCCATCGTGGTTTTATAAAAGGTGAGGACCTCGGGCTGCGAGACGTCCAGGATATGGATGAGGAACTCGGCCAGCACGGATTCCTCCAAAGTGGCGCGAAAGGCCTCGACGAGACGGTGGGGCAGCCGGCGTACAAACCCCACGGTGTCGGTCAGCAGCAGCGGCTGATGGTTGGGAAGGGCGACTTTGCGGGTGGTCGTGTCCAGCGTTGCAAAGAGCTTGTCCTCCACCAGCACTTCGGCGCCTGTGAGGCGGCGCATCAGGGAGGATTTCCCCGCGTTGGTGTAGCCCACAATCGCCGCGTTTGGAATCGGGGTGCGTTTGCGGTCCTTGCGCTGGGTGGAGCGGATGGTGCGGATTTCTTCCAGCTGGGCCTTGAGCCGGCTGATCGTGTTTCGGACGCGGCGTTTGTCCTGTTCGAGCTGGGACTCCCCCTCGCCCTTCGCGCCAATCCCGCCGCCCTGCCGCACCAAGTGCCCCCAAGCGCGGGTCAGGCGCGGGAGCGAGTACTCCATGCGAGCGAGCTCGATTTGGAGCCGGGCCTCGTGGGTCTGCGCCCGTTGCGCGAAGATGTCCAAAATTACTTCCTGCCTGTCGAGCACCGCCACTCCGGTGATTTTTTCCCAGTTCCGCTGCTGGCTGGGGGTCAATTCGTTGTCGAAAATCACGGAGTCCAGCCCCTCCACTCTCACGCGTTCGGCGATCTCAGCCGCCTTGCCCGTCCCGAGCAGGTAGGGGGCATGGGTTTCCCGGCTGAAAACGAGCATCCGGCCCAGGATGGGCACGCCCAAGGTGACGACCAGTTCTTCCAGTTCCAACAGCAGGCTTTCGGCCTCGGGCCGGTCGAACTGTTTGAAAAAAGCCCCCACCAGCAGGGCGCGCTCCACGGTTTTACCGCGCGGGTTGATATCGTTCAAAGGACAGGTTGTGCGGAAAAGGCGAGGCGGGTGGTTGGCGAGGGGTGTGAGGGCCTGAAGCGGCGGGCTTACTTCTGAACCGCCGAACCGGCTTTGGGCGCGGGTTCCTTAGCTGCGCCTGCGGCTTCCTTAGCTGCGCCTGCGGCTTCTTGGAAAAGCGGGCGCAGCTTTCCGTAACCTTCCTTGTCCAGGTCGGTCACGGGGATAAAGCGGAGCGAGGCGGAATTGATGCAGTAACGCATCCCCGTCGGGCGCGGGCCGTCCGGGAAAAGGTGACCCAAGTGGGCCCCGCTCTTGGTGGAGATGACCTCAATGCGAACCATGTTGTGGGTGCGGTCCTCTTTTTCAACGATCGACCCTTTAGTCACCGGTTGGAAAAAGCTGGGCCAGCCGCTTCCCGAATCAAACTTGTGGTTGGAGGCAAACAGTGGCTCTCCGTCGATCACGTCCACGTACAAGCCCACGGCGTGGTTGTCCCAGTAGGCGTTGCGAAAGGCCGGCTCGGTCGCCGCGTTACACGTGACCTCGTATTGGGTGGGGGTGAGCTTTTTGCGCAGTTCTTCTTTGTTCACGGATTTTGGGGCGGAGGTGGGAGTGGAGGAAGGAGCAGGGGCGGGGGCGGGGGCGGGGGCGCCCGCAGGGGCAGGGGCCGCTTTTTCGGCGGCCACGGCGGCGGGGGGAACTTCGATCAGACTCTGAGCACACAGGCTGAGAACCAGAGGAATAAAGCGGCGGATTTGCGTGTTTTTGGCCATATTGAGAGGGGAAGGGTTGTCTTCACTCTACACCATACAGGCATCAGACGCCAATGGGTTCTGGGGTGTTCAATGACCAAACTGAGGCCCCCCGGCCTTCCCGGGTTCCGTTAGGCTTCCTTCCCAGGCTCCGTGCAGCGATTGCGCCTTCGGAAAGGCTCCGTTTAACGATTGTGCCAGATTCAGTTGAGCCTTTTCATCCCCTCGATGTCGGGTGGTTTCTGAGGCTCCTCGCGCATCCGCGCCCGGCCTGAGCGGAAAACCCGGCTGGCCACGGCGATCAGAAAAAACGCCGGCACAATGGCCATCAGACGCTGTTTGTTGGGCAGGGGTAAAATCAGGAGCCCCAAAAAGACGAGGCCGAAGAAGCAAAAAATGCACATTCTCACCCACCAGGAGCGCTGGGCCGGCGACTTGTATCGGGCCAGAAATCGCTTCACTGAGATCATCACGCAGAAGAAGACTGCAACCAGCAGCAGAACGAAGGGGAGCATGGGTGTTTGCAGAGAATGGCCCCGACCTTCGGGAAAGTCGAGTCCGCAGCGTGCTTGCCTCAGGGGGCCTGATCCGTTAGACTACCAAGAGAATCCGTTTCCCTTATGAGCACCCCGACCGGTCCGAAGCCCAAGAAATCCCCGTCCTCCAAAGCAACCCTTCATCGTCACTGGTCTTCCGAGGTTGTGGACGGGGTTGAGCGGGCGGCAAGCCGCGCCATGCTGCACGCCGTCGGATTCACCCGGGACGACTTCAAAAAGAACCAAATCGGGATTGCCTCGACCTGGAGCATGGTCACGCCGTGCAATATGCATATCGACGGCCTGGCTCGCCAGTCCGAGGCCGGCGTCAATACAGCGGGTGGCAAGGGCCTCATTTTCAATACGATGACCATTTCCGATGGCATCTCCATGGGGACCGAGGGAATGAAGTACTCCCTAGTCTCTAGGGAAATTATTGCCGACTCCATCGAGGCCGTCGTGGGCTGCCAGGGCTTTGACGGGGTTGTGGCCATCGGGGGCTGCGATAAAAACATGCCGGGGTGTATCATCGCCCTTGCTCGGTTGAACCGGCCCTCGGTTTTTGTGTACGGCGGCACCATTTTGCCCGGATGCATCACGGGCGCTCTTGCGAGTAAGCGTCTGCGCAAGGAGCGCGCCGAGGCGATCGCCGGCCGCAAGCTGGACATCGTGAGCTGTTTTGAGGCGGTGGGAGCCATTGCCAATGGGCAGATCGATGACCGCGAGCTTTCCTTGATTGAGGAGGAGTCGATTCCCGGGGCGGGTTCCTGCGGGGGCATGTACACGGCGAATACCATGGCGTCGGCGATCGAGGCGTTGGGAATGAGCCTTCCCAATTCGAGCGCGCAGAACGCGACTTCTTCCGCGAAACTGGCCGATGCCCGTCAGGCGGGCCTTGCCGTCGTGGAGTTGATCAAGCGCGGCATTCGTCCTTCGGACATCATGACGCGGGAGGCCTATGAAAACGCGATCACCGTGGTCATCGCCCTGGGCGGGTCCACCAACGCGGTGCTGCACCTTTTGGCGATGGCGCATTCCTCAGGGGTGAAACTTTCCTTGGATGACTTCACCAAAATCGGCAAACGCGTTCCAGTTCTTGCCGATCTGAAGCCCAGCGGCCGCTTTCTCATGAGCGAACTCATTGAAATCGGCGGGCAGACGCCCCTGATGAAAATGCTGCTGGATGAAAAGCTCTTGCACGGCGATTGCATGACCGTCACGGGCAAAACGCTGGGCGAAAACCTGAAGAGAGTGCGGGCCTATCCGCGCAACCAGGAGATCGTGCGTTCTTTTGACAATCCGATCAAGGTGGACAGCCATCTGGTGGTTCTTCGGGGTAATCTGGCGCCCGATGGTGCGGTGGCGAAAATCTCGGGCAAGGAAGGCCTGCTTTTCAGCGGGAAGGCGATTGTTTTTGAAAACGAACAGGATGCGCTCAAGGCCATTTTGGACGGCACGGTGAAAAAAGGGCACGTCATCGTGATCCGGCATGAAGGGCCGGTGGGCGGGCCTGGGATGCGGGAGATGTTGTCTCCCACGAGCGCCGTCATGGGTAAGGGGCTGGGCAAGGACGTAGCGCTGATCACGGACGGCCGTTTTTCCGGCGGTTCACACGGGTTTGTGGTGGGGCATATCACCCCGGAGGCGGCGCTGGGCGGGCCTCTGGCGCTGGTCAAAAACGGCGATCTGGTGACCATCGATGCTGAAAAACACGAGCTCACCCTGGGCGTGCCTGCCGATGAACTCGCCAAGCGCAGGGCCAAGTGGAAGGCGCCCAAGCCGACATACACCCGGGGCGTGCTTGCGAAATACGCTCGGACGGTCACCACCGCCACGCTGGGCGCGGTCACGGACCTAGGGTAGGCGGCCTTCGGGCGTTCACGCGAGGTTCGCGGCGTGGGGTTGTTTCGGCAGATCAGCCGCTCCGGCCGGGATTGACACCTCGTGCCCGGCCGCAGAGGATCTTCCCTCTTTGCCATGAAAAACAGGTTGCCACATTTCCTCTGTCTAGGAGCGCTGCTCGTATGCGCCCCCCTCCCGACTTTTGCCCAAGTTACTATGCCCGAAACGCCCTCTGATGTTAAGGCCGCTCCCAAGGACGCGGTAAAAACCCCGTCCGGTCTCGCTTCCAAGGTGCTCACCAAGGGAACCGGCGAAGAGCACCCCGCCGCCGCCGATACCGTGACGGTCCACTACTCGGGCTGGACCACCGATGGGAAGCTCTTCGATAGTTCGGTCAAGCGCGGTGAACCGACGAGTTTTCCGCTCAACGGCGTCATCAAGGGTTGGACGGAAGGCGTCCAGTTGATGGTGCAGGGAGAGAAGCGCCGCTTCTGGATACCTGCCGATCTGGCCTACGGGGAGAACCCCGGCGGCGGACGCCCGGGCGGCCTGCTGGTGTTCGACATCGAATTGATTTCCATCAAAAAGGCGCCCAAGGCCCCGGCGCTCACGGCCCCGGCGGACGCCGAGAAGACGGCATTAGGCGTTTCACTCAAAACAGTCGCCAAGGGCACGGGGACGGCCTCGCCCAAGGGTGAGGACACCGTCTCGGTGAACCTCTCTCTCTGGAGTCCAGAAGGTGAGCTGCTTCAGAGCACCGCGCAGCAGGGCGGTCCGGCTAATATCCCGTTGGACAAATTAACCATCGGCGGCCTTCCTGAAGCCATCAAGACGATGGTCGCGGGGGAAAAGAAAGTCGTGTGGATTCCCGCTAGCGTGGCTTTTGGGAAGAACCTGCCTCCGGGCGCCCCAGCCGGCGGCCTTGTGGTCGAGGTTGAATTGGTTTCCTTCAAGGAAGGGGTCCCGCCGCCTCCCACTCCGTCGGATGTGGCCGAGGTCCCGGCGGATGCCCAGAAAACGGCGTCCGGCCTCGCTTTCAAGGTTCTCGCCAAGGGAACGGGCGACGTTCACCCCAAGGCCACCGACAGCGTGACCGTCCACTACTCGGGATGGACGTTGGACGGGAAACTTTTTGACAGCTCCGTCACCCGGGGCGAACCCAGCAGCTTTGGCTTGAACCAGGTCATCAAGGGTTGGACGGAAGGCGTCCAGCTGATGGTGAAGGGGGAGAAGCGCCGTTTCTGGATCCCAGCCGGCCTCGCTTACGGAGAAAACCCGGGCGGCGGGCGTCCGGGCGGGATGCTGGTATTCGACATCGAGTTGCTCGAAGTTCAAAAGTAAGCGGCCGCCGGAACAAAGCCGGCCTTTCCTGCAGACAAACCACCCTTTCGTTTCATCCATTCTGATCTCCATGAGTACGCCCTCTTTTTCCAACGTCACCGTCGACGCCAAGGCCAACGTGTATTTCGACGGCCGCGTCGTGTCTCACACCGTCCGTTTCGAAGACGGTTCCAAGAAGACGGTCGGCCTGATTTATGCGGGCGAGTATCATTTCGGCACCGGTGCTCCGGAGCGCATGGAGATCATCGAGGGGGATTGCAGGGTGGTTTTGGATGGTACGACCCACGTGCTTGAGGTCGGAGCCGGCAGTCACTTTGACGTCGCGGCCCACAGCGGCTTCACGATCACGGTGGCGGCGGGCATCTGCGAATACGTCTGTTCGTTTCTCAACTAGCAATTGCCTCCGCGGCCCCGGCGGCTGCGGGTCGGGATTGCGCGCTGAGTGCGCCCGCAGGCTGGGGTGGCGGTAGAACGTTTTGATTTCACGCCGCGCCGGCCGGTTCTATTGGCGGTGCAGAAAAATGGATTCCAGCACGGTTTCTGGCGGATGTGGGGAGCGGATGCACACTTGCGCCCAGGCCGCCTCCGAAGAACCTACGACCGAAGTTTGCGCGGCATGGGGCGTCAGTTGCTCTGACTCGGAGGGAGCGCCCGGCGCGCCAACGGCCGGCTTGGTCCTCAAAAAGACCAGCCCTTGCTCTGAGCCGGGCGCGTCTTTTTTCCAGTTCGCCCCAAGCGTGTATACGGTTCCCTTTTCCAGAGGAATCCACTCGCCATCCCAGTCGCGCACCTTCGTTTTGGCGGCCAGCGAGCCGGGAGGGGTCCGCATGCCCCAGTGATCCAGACCGCTGCCAGACACCCAGCGCAGGCGGAAGTCCGCGTTTCGTAAAAGGTTGCCTGGCGTCTTTGCCGCGAGGGTGATTTCCGGCAGGACAACGCCCACGCCGGCTCGGAGTGCAAAAGATTGCAACTCCGACGTGCAGCCTGGCGCCAGAACCACCGCGCGGTATTCGCCTTCTGGCAAGTGCCGGAATGTAAAAGAGCCGTCGGGAGCCGAGAGCGTGGAATAGTCGGTATCCAGCAGGACGATTTTGGCAGGCAGGCGCTCTAGGGGCGGGCGGTCTATTTTTGGGAATACGACGGTGCCGGAAAGGGAGGTGCCGCCCGATTGGCGGGAGGCCAAATGGCCGAGGGTGTGCAGGAGGTCGGCGGTGACCCGAGCGGTTTCCAAGGCGCTTTCCAAAACGACGGGTTCGACAGGTTCGCGCCTGTCGGCGTCCACGTCCGCGCGGCAGCGGGCGGCGCGTTCCTTGGAGAATTCAATGAGGCCGTCCATCCGCCGTAAAAAACCGGCCTCCGCAGAGGCATCATCTTCGCCCAATCGCTGGGGCTGGTAGCCGGGAAGAAGAATGAGTTTAGGGTCCACCCAGTTCTCCATCTTGGAATGGGCTGGCCCGAGGAAGCCGGCCGCATGAGGCGGGCTTCCAGTATCCGTGGTGAAATGGAGCAGGGAACCCACCCAGCGTGCCGCGTTTCTGGGCGATTCGGTGCGCAGGGCCTGCAGGGCGCGCCTGAAAAACGGGGCGTAATTCCGGATCACCTCCGGGCAGATGTGCTGGGAATGGGTGGTGGCCTTTGGGAAGAGAAGATAGTCGTCGGCGTAGAACACTTCATCCGCTCGGACGAGCAGTTGTTGGCGCCAGTCTGCCATCCAGACGTATTGGGAAAGCCGCTGTGTGTCGGCGGCAAGAAGGGCGGTGAGGCCGTCTTCGCGGGGAAGCGTGTTGAGGGCAGCCTGCGTGATTTCGGGGTGCGGTCCCCAGGCCAAAGCGCAGTGTGTCCAAAGGATAAGGGGCGTTGCCAAGCGGAAGACTGCAGATTGAAGGAGGGAGGATTTCATTTTGGGGGTGAGAACGTGTTTAGACATGATCACTCTTGAATAGGTATGGGAAGCCGTGCGTTTTGAGCCGCGGCTGATTTTGGCGCCCGCGCCCGCCTATAACGCTGGAAAACGGAGGGAGGCCGCGTAAACTGAGGGGGTGAAACGGGCAGGAAAAAAACGACAGCCGGTCATGGGGGGCCTTGGCTCAGCCGCGGGGCCAGGGAGTTTGAAGATGGTTCTGATTGATCAGGAGCCGCTTCGCAAAAAGGCCGCGCAGGATTGTTCCCGGGAGGTCACGCGGTTGGAAAAGCTGCGGGCCGATTGGAAGCGTTTCGAACAGGAAGACAGGCCCCTTTTTGAGCGTTGGATGGCCCAAAAATTTGGAGCACTGGTCAGCGAACTGAGGGAGGGCGAAAGCAGCCTGCGCGAAAAGGAGAGGCTCGTTGCGGAGGTGAACGTGATCGTGATGTTCGGGGAAGCGCGCAGCCAGAGGGCCGCGTACAAAATGGTTCTCGAGCGGCGGGCGGCGCCTCCGCCTGAAGCGCCACCGCGGGATTCGGACGACGAAGACTTGGATGACGAGGATGCCGATTTTGGAGGGGCTGCCGGCTTCCATGGGGGAACCGGGGACCCGGAGGCGGACCGGTGGCTTTTTGATGAATTTCTGGAAATAAATTTTGGGGTCTACGCAGAGGATTTAACCAAGGCTGAATATGCTGAGTTGTTAGCCCGATTTAAAAAAGAGGTGCTAGGCGAGATCCCGAATCCGAAAAAACACGCGGCTCCCGGGCACGCCAAAGCGCCGGCTCCCGTGAAACCGGGGGCGGAGCGCCTCAAGGAACTCTACCGCCAACTGGTGCGCCGCCTGCACCCCGACACCCGAAAGGACTCCAGTCCTTCTGTTACGGCGCTCTGGCATGAAGTCCAGGATGCGTACGCCACCGGAAACGTAGAACGTCTGGAAATGCTTTTTGCTCTCAGTGAAATGACGGGACAAACATTCAATCCCTCAACCACCCTGTTCCAGATGCGTTCTGCCTTACGGGAGCTCAAGCGCTCGATTCAGGCGGTATTGCGCAGCCTGAGCGGTGCAAAAAAAGACCCTGCCTGGGGCTTTGCTCAAACGCAGGAGCACGCGGCACTTCACGACCGGATTGAAAAACAGCTCCTGAGAGACCGGGCCGGTCAGATGTCTGCCTTGGCCAAGATAAACGCTTTGCTGGCAAGTTGGGAAAAGACGACGAAAAAACGCAAGCCCTCCACCCCCAAGGTTGCGCGTAAGACGCCCCGATCAAGCTCGAGGCAGGGCGAATAAAAGCGGCCCGGGTGTCCCGGGTGCGCGGGCCAAATGAGTGAATCCAGCGGCCCTGCGATTTTTGGCTTCATCGCGAGAGATGCCCCGGCCCTGCTCGATGGCCTGCTCTAGCCGGGCTATGCCCTCAAGAACCGCGATCCGGTGCTAAAAAGCTTCAAAACAATAGACATCGACCAAGTCGGTGGGGGGCGCCGTGCTGGGTGATCAAAACGGGTGGGTAATCTTGCACAAGGCCGGTGATGATCTCGGTGGCTTTGCGGTTGAGGCGGGCGTTCGATGGCGCGAATTCTGCTTCGCAAGGCGATCACCCCCATGAACGATCGCCTCCGCAATCCGCTTCTCTTTCACATTGTCCTCGCCCTGCTTTTGAGTGTTTGTGGGAGTAAAACGGTTTGGGCGGCGGCCCCTCCCAATGTGGTGATGATCCTTTCCGATGACCAGGCTTGGGGCGATTACGGGTTTATGGGGCATCCTGTACTTCAAACCCCTAATCTAGACAGGCTGGCTCGGGAGAGCCTGACGTTTCGGCGCGGCTACGTTCCAGCAAGTTTGTGCTGTCCGAGCCTGGCTTCGATCATCACTGGGCAGTACCCAAGCCGGCATCGCGTGGTGAGTAACGACCCGCCCCTGCCTCCGGGAATGAGCCAGCGTGAATTTATGGCCAGCGGCCTTTTTGAGACCGGCCGCGCGAAGATGAACGAGTTCATGGATGCGGCACCCACCATTCCGAAGCTTCTCGTGAATCAGGGCTACCTTGCGTTGCAGACCGGCAAGTGGTGGCAGGGTAATTACGCCCATGGAGGCTTCACCCACGGGATGACGGTGGGCAACCGGCATGGAGACAAGGGGCTCGAAATCGGTCGCAAAACGATGCAGCCCATCAAGGATTTCATTGATGACGCCACCGCGAAGCAGAAGCCTTTCCTTGTCTGGTACGCGCCCATGATGCCCCACGATCCCCACACCCCCCCAGAAAGACTCCTGGAGAAATACCGCGCCAAGACCCCCAGTATTCATGTCGCAAAGTATTGGGCCATGGTGGAATGGTTTGATGAAACCTGCGGTGAATTACTGAATTACCTGGAGGAAAAGAAACTCGCGGAAAATACGGTCGTCGTCTTCACAACGGACAACGGATGGATTCAGGACCCCGAAAGTCCCAAGTACGCTTTGCGCTCCAAGCAGAGCCAGTACGACGGCGGATTGCGCTCCCCGATGATGCTGCGCTGGAAAGGCACGATTGCGCCGCGCATGGATGACACCACCGCGGTGAGCTCCATTGATTTCGCCCCCACGATCCTGAAGGCGTGCGGCGTTTCGATTCCCCCTCAAATGCAGGGGGTCGATCTCCGGGATGGTTCCGCGCTGCAGGCCAGAACCGCAGTCCATGGGGAATGTTACACTCACAATATGGTGGATTTTGAAACGCCCGCGAACAGCCTGCGCTGGCGGTGGGTGATCGAGGGGTTCCAAAAACTGATTGTTCCCCACCAGCGAAACGAACCCGAGGCGAAGGTTGAGTTGTACGACCTCAAGAACGACCCCTTTGAGGCGCACAACCTGGCGGCTGAAAAACCGGCGGAAGTGGAGCGGCTTTCTAAAGTCATTAACGCGCGCTGGAATCCCTGAGAGGTCTCGGGACCGCCGGGTTCACTTTTCATCTTTCTGGAGATCCCGGGAAAACGTTTCAGAAAGAGAGTTTTTTCGCGTTTCCTTTCGTGGATGGCCACATACGGCGGTGCTGGGGGCCATCGTGGCGCTGGTCGAGCGGCTGCTTGCCGGGAAGTTTGCGGGAGCCACCCACCGCTGAAAAAACGACGTCATTAGGGAATTGACATTCGGGACTCATTGGAGACTCTGACGCACACTGTTGATTCAGTTAGCTGGTGGACTTTCCACTCTCCTCTCTCTTTTTTACTAGGCTCGGCGGTCGGGTTCGAGGTGTTTATAGGCGGTCAAAACTTTCGTTCACGCGGCCCAATCTTTACATCAAGTCATCATGAGCAATCCAAAAACTCGCTTTAAAGCAATCGCCTCAAGCTTGTTCCTTTTGACAGCCGCCGCATGCGGTGTCTACCTCTCGAACACGGCTTCCGAAAAGACTGCGCTTGTGGAGGCCGTGCCGGGCGGCATCCCAGAATCCGCCGCATCCTCCTTGGATTCAGCCGTGGCTGCCCCGGTGGCTCTTCCTGCGGCCCCGGCCTCAGTGACCCCCATTGCGGCCCAAGTGCCAGCTCCGGTCCAGACAGGAGCTCCCATTTCTCAGGCGTATCGCTTCAAGGGCGCTTTGTACGGCCAGCCGCTGTCACGGACCGTGCCCGCAGTGACTCAAGGTCCCGAAAAGGGACGCGTCATGGAGATGGAGCGACTTTCAGCGGCCGAATTGGAGAGCTGGGCACCGGGCCAAACAGTGCGTCTGGCGACGCCGGAGGGTGAGATGTCCGGCTTGGTTAATCTGGTGCAGAAGGATGAAGGGGGTTGGGTTCGCGTCGGAGGCAGCTTAAAGGGGCAGGCCGGGTCTTTCACGCTGGCCGCAAGCATTTCGGCTTCTGGCGGGCTTTTGATGCTTCCTTCAACAGGAATCGCGTATGAAGTCGTGACGGAAGCCGATGGGCGTGTGCTGATGGTGGAGCGCCGTCTCTCGGACAAGCGCTGCTTTGTAAACCAGATCGGCGCGATGAGACCGTATTCGACACAGGCCACGACGCTCATCGCGGCCACTACTCCTCCTACGTGGAGCAGCCGACCGGACGCACCTGCGGTTGTGTATTTGGATTTCGATGGAGAAACGGTGACTGATCCGGGTTGGAACAACGGCGTAACAATCGTCGCGCTTGCGCCAACTCTGACCCAGGCTGAAATCCTTCAGATCTTTAATCGCGTGAAAGAGGACTTCGCGCCTTTCAATGTGGACATCACAACGGACTTGAGCCGTTACAATGCGGTGCCTGCCAATCGGCGCACCCGCTGCATTATCACGCCCACGAACACAGCAGCCCCTGGGGCGGGTGGGGTTGCCTACGTCGGCGCTTTTAATTCAGCGGGCACTAGCCTTTCCAGTACCGTTCCCTGCTGGGTGTTTAACGGAGGTGTGGTCGGGATTGCCGAGGCCATTTCACACGAGGTGGGTCACACGATGGGCCTTATCCATGACGGACGGACCAGTCCGGTGGAAGGATACTACGCGGGCCAGGGGACTGGCGCGACCAGTTGGGCGCCCATCATGGGGGTCGGGTACTATGTGACTGTTGCGCAGTGGAGCAAAGGGGAGTATCTGAACGCCAACAACAAGGAAGACGATCTCGCGATCATTGCCAGTTCTGCCAACGGGATAACCTATATAACGGATGAGGCAGGTACTTCTGCCGCAAACGCAGCGCCTTTGACGGTCACCGCTGGGAGCATCAACCAGACGGGCCTGATCACAGGCGCGACGGACGCCGATTACTTCCAGTTCACCTCCACGGGCGGGGCCGTCTCCATCACCGCGTCACCCGGCGCAGTCTCTCCCAATCTGGACATTCAAATGCAGCTCCGCAACAGCAGCACGGGAGCGCTTGTGACGGCTACCGGTTCCACCATAAACCCAGCCAACCCCGTTGATGCCCTGGCCGCCACGCTTTCGGCCTCGACCCCGGCTGGCACGTACACGCTCATCATTGCTGGGACAGGCAAGGGGATCGCCACAGGAACCGGCTATTCCTCTTACGGCTCCCTCGGGCCATATACCTTGTCAGGGACGATCTCGGCAATTTCGCTGGTGCCCTCCATTACAAGCAGCGCGCTGTCCTCGGCCAAAGTGGGGACCGCCTTCTCGTATCAGGTCACGGCCACCAACACCCCGACTTCCTATGGGGTCTCCGGACTTCCCGCGGGGATTACCCCCAACCTGACAACCGGTCTCCTTTCAGGGACGCCCACGGTCGCCGGCACCTTCCCGGTGGTTTTAACCGCAACGAATGCAAGTGGAACCGGCTCCTCATTCACGATGACCCTTACGGTCTCTCCGGCAGTGGTGCAGCTAACTGATGCGATTGATCTCACCGGCTATTCGGTGACAAGCGGGGGTGCCTCTCCTTGGCTTCCGGTGACTGCGGGCTCCTTGACCTACGATGGCGTTGATTCTGCGGCCAGTGGGAAGATCACCCATGGAGGGTCCAGTTCCATGAGCATCTCGGTGGTCGGGCCTAAAAAACTGAGCTTCCGGTGGAAGGTCAGCTCGGAGGCGTCGAAGGACAACCTTAGCCTTGTCATGGACAATACCATCCTCGAATCCATCAGCGGGGAGACGAGCTGGGCCTTGCGGACCTTGTCCATACCCAATGGGACTCACACGATCGAGTGGCGTTACTCAAAGGACAGTTCCATGAGCGTGGGACTGGACGCAGGCTGGGTGGATACGGTCTCCGTGGCTGCGGCAGACGCGTTGAGTCTTTACGGGACGTTGAGCTTTGGGAAAGTCGCAATCGGGAGCAGCGGAACGAGCAGTTTCACGATAGCCAACAACGGCACAACGTCGATTTCTGTGACTGGAATTACGTAT
Source organism: Chthoniobacteraceae bacterium (assembly GCA_947479475.1). Lineage (GTDB taxonomy): Bacteria > Verrucomicrobiota > Verrucomicrobiia > Chthoniobacterales > Chthoniobacteraceae > Chth-196. The sequence continues at coordinate 2,199 of CANJZW010000076.1, read as the reverse complement.
CCAGCAGGGTTTACTGGGCCAGGGATCGGGACGATAACCGCCGGGTCTTCAAAGGTCGTCGGCGTGACCTTTTCTCCCACGGGCGAAGCCGTGTACTCGGGAACTTTGACAGTGGCTTCAAACGCCGCCTCGGGAGACCCGGTTCTGCCAGTCAGCGGCGAAGGAATTACGAGCCTCGTTAACCTTGTCAGTGGAGGAACGCTCACCTCCCAGGGCGCTCCTGCCGGCTCCAGCCGCACTTACAAAATCAGCGTGCCGGTCGGAAGTACGGCGTTGAAGGTTGTCACCTCCGGGGGAACAGGGGACGTGGATCTCTATTTGAAACGGGGCGTCCTTCCCAGCCCTACGGACACTGGCTTTTTGGGAGAGACCGATGGGAACGCCGAATTGATCAACGTCGCCAATCCCGTCGCTGGCGACTGGTACATTCTCCTTTACGGCTATCAGGCCTATGCGGGTGTTAGCCTTACCGCTACGGTTACAGCGCCGATATCGAGTTTCAATGTGGGCGTTTCTTCGTCTGGAAACGGCACGGTGACAGGTGGCGGCAGTTACGCATCGGGTAGCACCGCCGTGGCCACTGGCACCCCATCGACCGGTTATTTCTTCGAGAGTTGGACGGAAGCGGGAACGGTCCGAAGCACAACGGCCGCCTACTCCTTTACGGTCAGCGCAGCGCGCACGCTCGTGGCGAATTTCAACAACGTGCGTACGCTGGTTAACAATGTTCAACTCACCAGTCTGAGCGGAACATTGGGAAGCCAAACACTCTATAAGATCGCCGTTCCGGCCAACACGGGAATGCTCTCCATCAAAAGCTCCGGTGGCACAGGAGACGTAGATCTCTACCTCAAGCGAGGAAGCGCCCCGAGCACCACTTCTTTCGATTACCGCTCCGCCGTCATTGGAAACAGCGAAGGCTTATCGGTGACCAATCCGCTTGCTGGGGATTGGTATGTCATGGCTCGCGGATTCAAGGCCTATGCAAATATCACGCTCAAGGCGGTGCTAACAGCGAAGACTCAGGCCCAGATCACGTCGGCCGATACAGACAATTCGACCGCACTGAAGAGAATGATCGGCAGCTATGACGGGCTGTTGGGCGATGGCGCGATTCGGTTGCTCGGGCGGATGGAACTCACCGTCGGCACGGGCGGGGTCTTTTCCTGCAAGGCTCTTCTGGATGGTGTCGCGTACGGCTTCACTGGGAAGCTCGATGCAGACGGACGTTGGAAGGGGTTCATCAAGGTTGGGGGAGTTCCGATGCCCGTCGGCTTGGTCGCAGATCTCGTTGGGCAGCTTATCATCAAGGGCTCCGTCGGCTGGGATGGCATCCAGTACGAGGTCTTTGCGATGCGACAAACGCTGGGCGCTCCTGATCAGGCAGGCATTTATCCGGTCACGCTATGGCCTAATTCAGACGAATCGGGTTCCGCGTTACCAGTGGGTAATGGGTTGGGGACTTTGACTGTGAAGAAGGATGGCACAGCGACCATGACCGGCAAGCTCGGAGACGACACTCAGATCACTGCAAGTGGACATCTTTCCACTGACGGCAAATGGGCGCTTTACTCCCCTCTTTATAACAAGACAGGAGCCATCGGCGGGTGGTGGATTTTCGAGCCATGGAAGACCAGCCAGAAGGTCAAGGGTTCCTTGCGCTGGATCAAGTCAGCAGACGCCTCTCAGGACGGCTTTAACGGCCTCGTGACCGGCGAAGGCGCTATGAACGCTCAGTAGTGGCTGTTCTCTGAATCGGCGGGACTGGGTTCCTTTAATCTCGGTCCCGCCGCGTTCATGCTCGGAAAAGTTTCTATGGTCCAGTAGAGCCACCTTGCTGCGGTAGGGGGGCCGTGATGGTAGACTCTCCGTAGTTCAAGTTTAACCATGAAGCCCAGCCTGATTTTTATTCTACTGACAAGCTTCGGGATGGGCGTGGACGTTGTGCGCAGCCAGGAGCACCGTGTTTCCAATCCCTACACCCAAGCCGTTGTCCGCGAAGTGCTCGCAAAGGGCTATCCTGCGGCGGATCGAAAGCAGGTGTTGGAGTTAACCCGAGTTCCGCAGTTAAAAAAGTCGTTTCTCTCATTTCAAACGGCTTACGTAAAATTTTAGCCGTTTTTCTCCACTACATTCTGCACCGTTTTTGAGCGGCTTGGCAGACGAAGTCCCAAGTGGGACAACAGCACAGCCACGTCG
>CANJZW010000075.1 GCA_947479475.1 Chthoniobacteraceae bacterium | reverse complement strand
GACAGACACCTGGGGTGTCAAAGGGACAGACACCTGGGGTGTCAAAGGGACAGACACCTGGGGTGTCAAAGGGACAGACACCTGGGGTGTCGAAGGGACAGACACCTGGGGTGTCGAAGGGACAGACACCTCGGGTGTCGAAGGGACAGACACCTCGGGTGTCGAAGGGACAGACACCTCGGGTGTGGACGCAGGCGGGTCCATCTTGAGAGAGACGGGTGTGGTGGCGGATTCCTGCACTTTGAAAAGATTCACGTACAAGGGCGCTTCCTTCGCAGGCGCCTCTTTTTCCGGCGCCTCCTTCGAAGCAGAAGCTTTCCTCGCCCGTTTTTTAGATTCCGGACTGGGCGGAAGCATGATTTTAATCCGTTCTGGAAACGACCGTTCTTGCCTCATGGCTTCAGGATAAAATTTTACAGCGGCTGGATTAAGATCCCCTCAGCCTCAGCCTTGCGCAGGGAAAGATGATACCCACGCACCTTGACCTCCACGGGATCCCCCATGGGCGCGAACCGCACCAGTTGACATTCGGCCCCTTTGGTGAGCCCCATTTCCATCAGGCGCTGCCGGATCTCCTCTCCCAGAGCAAACCCCGTGACCTTCGCTCGCCCACCCACCGCAAGTCCCGCCAGAGTTTCCGCGCTCATGCTGCAACCGTTTCGACCAAAACCCGCGCCCCCAACTCCCGGCCCAAGGCCAGCCGAACCCCATAAAGCGAACAAAGAATGGCCGACCCATCGGTAAGTTTGCGAACTTCGGAAAGCTCGCAGAAGCCCATTTCCCTCAGGCGCAGGCAGTCTTCTGAACAGGCGGAGAGGGCGAGAATCCGCAACCGCTGGCCGCAGGCTGCGGAGCAAAGGGTAAGGGGAACCTTGGCGGCTGACATGAGGGAACCTTAGTGATAATGAGATTCAGTCGCAATAAAAAACATTACAAAAAAGGGCCTGCCCACCCCCTCGGATTTACCCTATGAGTGCGTCATGCGTTCCCTGAGAACTTTCTCGGTCTCTTTCGTATGGCTCGCGCTTTTTCTGGCGCAAATCGCTTTTCCCCTCGAAGTCTTCGCCGCTCCCTGCGGCACCTGCTCGGGTTCGGGGACCTCCAGTTTCACCTGTTCTTTTTGTAAGGGTTCGGGCAAAAGCGGCGGGTTCAAGTGTTCCTTTTGCAACGGGAAAATGTTCGGGAAGTGTGGGAGTTGTAACGGCACCGGTCAGACGGCGTCCGGGGGCAATCCGAGCGGTCCGCGGCCGCCTGCAACGCGCGAGTGCGGAACCTGCCGGGGTTCGGGGACCAGCAGTTTTTCGTGCTCGTTTTGTAAGGGCTCGGGTAAAAGCGGCGGGTTCAAGTGTTCCTTTTGCAACGGGAAAATGTTCGGCAAGTGTGGCAGTTGTAACGGCACCGGCCGTCAGTAGTTTTTTATTTCAAACGAGATCAAGCGTTTCCATTCAACTCATGACCTTCCAAAAGCTTCAGACAGCCCTAGTTCTGGGCGGATCCCTCGGTGTGGGGGCCTTGGCCGGTTGGCTGGGGCAAGCGCCGGACCAGAAGCCTGGCTCTTTCGCTCCGGGTCCTCTGGGAACTTCCTCGTCCGCTAGGCCCTCGTCCGAGGCGGGGTCAAGTGCGCATCCAGGGAGCGCGACGGGGGCCGCATCCTTCGCGCCGCTTGCTAACCAGTCGGTTTCGGAGCGGTTTGGGGATTTCGACTTTCAAAAACAGGCTGAGGTGCTCCTGCGTTTGGAGAAAAAGCTGGGTAAGGACATTACCGCGTCCGGACTTCTGGCGCTGGGGAAAATCGCGCAGCAGCTTTCTGCCGATCAAGCGGCTGCCCTGCTGGAGGCTTTGCCCGCCGGCAAAATTGAAAATGAGGAAGTGCGCCGTTTTCTGGCGGAGCGGCTGGCCTCGGAGGATCCGCAGCGGGCTTTGGAGCTTGGCAAAAAACTCGAGGACAATAAGTTGCTGAGTGCTGCGGTGGCAGCCATTGGTGAGAAAAACGCGGCCCAGGCCCTTCAGGCAATTGCGCCGCTTCCCGAGAAACAACGGAAGGAGATTTTGGAGCGCTTTTTAACGCAGCGCGAAGGCAGCCGGCTGGGTGGCTCTGCAGACGAGGTCGCGGAGGTCCTCAAACAGAACCCCGCTCTGTTTTCCTCCGGAGCGGGCGGCATGCTCGGGTCCATGCTGGCGGAATTCGCCGTGAAGGATCCCGTGGCGTTGCTCGCGAAGGTCAAAGGTCTCGCCTCCGATCTGGCGACGCTTGGCAAAGACCCCAACGATCACGCTTCGGGTCCGGACGCTCTCAACCACGGCATTTTACAGGGCGTTTTGGATGAATTGCGGACGCGGGATCCGCGCGCAGCCTCTGCGTTTTTTGATTCGATTCCCGATGCCGCTAAAACGTCCTGGATGTTTCCGGTGGAGGCCCTCTACCGGTTCAGGGAGGGAGGGGTGGACGCGGCCATTGCGCTGGCGGAAAAGCAGACCAACGAGGATTTTACAAAACGAGCGGCAAGCGGAGTGTGGTGGGGCCTCGCGCAGCAGGACCGCCCAACGGCGCTGACCTGGATTGAGTCGCTCCCCGAGGGCGCCTTCCGTCAGGGCGTGCTCCGCTCGGTGATGATGGACGCCTGGATGCAGTCCATGAGCTGGGGCAGTGATCGCGCCGCCATTGATGCGGGTGCCGCGTTGCTCTCAAAAGCCTCGCAGATGGATTATTACGCCTCACTCATGAGCGACAGGCGCTTCGGAGGAATGGGGTCGGCGCCCTCTGAAATCATCGCCAAGTTGCCCCTCTCCGAGAGTGAGAAGCTCGAGCTCTACCGGCGTGTTGCCCCACTTAAGGCTAAGTAACACTCTCCAAACTAGTTTTTTGGAAAAGCTCTCTTTCGCATAGCGCTGCCCATGATGCCTTTTCGTTTTTTATTTCCGCTCAGTCTGGTTTTTGCCGCCGCCGGTTTTGCGGGGGTGTATTTCCCAGGGGCTTCCCTAAATCAGGCCGCGGCGCAAGCTTTGGCTCAAAGCGATCCGGCCAACTGCGAATCTTGTAAACACACGCCCTCCAACCGCTTTTCGATGCTTGTAGTGAAGCCGCCCGTCCCTGCAAAAGTGCCGCAGACCCTCGCTGGCGTTGTCCAGGAAGCGAGGGAGTCGGCTACATCCGCTCCCAGCGCGCGTTGGAAGATGATGGAGATCATGGGAAGTATGAACGCTGACGAATTGGAGGGGCTGATTAAAGGCGCGCTGGATCAGATTAACCTTTTTAAACCGCCGTCCTCCGAGTTTGAGTTCGCGGTGCGGCGGCTGGTGGAGTTGGAACCGGAAAAGGCCGCGGCCCTATGGGCGGGGAACGCCGCCCTGCGTATGCAGACCGACTTGTTTTTAAACGGCTGGGTCAAGAGCGATCCCCAGGCTTTTGCGGCATGGAGCTTCACCCAGCCCCGGGAAATCCAGCAGGCCAGCGCCTCCGCCCTCGGCGCCTTTGCCAAGGATGCCCCCGAGAAATTCGCCGCTGTGGCTGCTCAGTTGGGACAGTCTCCGGCCGCTGCCAGCGGAGCGAGTCGTGCCATTGCAGGAATGCTCGAACGCGAGGTGGGTGCGCCCGAAAAGGGCTTTGCTTATGCGCAGACCCTGCCGGATGGGCCGTTGCGCCAAGCGGCCTTGATGGAGATGCTCAAGTGGCCCGGCGCCAATGCCCATGCCAACCCCGAGGTTGTCTACGCGCTCTCGCAGGCCGACCCCGAGGATGCGACGCGTCTGGGTCGCGAATTGTCCAAGACGGCCGGCCAATTGCCGGTCGGGCCGGCTCGCCAAAGCGCCTTCACGACGGCCTTGCGCGACGAATCGGGAAAGGATCCCGTCGCAGCCGCCAAGCGCCTGGAGTCTCTCGCAGGCTCGGTCGATTATGCGCCCGCAGTGCGCGGTTTTGTGGAGGCCACGGTGCGCAAGGATCCCGTTGCTGCGCTCGAGTGGGCTCTGAAGATAGACCCCTCGGACTCCCTTCAGCGCAGTTCCGCCTTGGAGCGCGCAGCCTCCGCCTGGTTCAAGTCAGATTCTGCAGCCGCCCGCGCCTGGGTTGAAACCGCGCCTCTTTCCGACGCCGAATACTTCCAGCTCACGGGCAGGGCGCGCCCACGCTGAGGTCTCTCCGGGCTTTTTGGCCCGCGGGCATGAGACAACTCTGACTCACATCCCCGGTGGTCTTGCACCGGTCGGCGGCCTCTTTGTGAGGTCATCCCCTAAATCCGCCCGGATGGTTTCCGCCAGAGCCTCAAGACGTTTGACGGCCTCGGGATTTTCGCCGGCGACGTCCTTCGTTTCTCCAGGATCCGTCCGGAGATTATAGAGAGAAGCCACTACAGGAAGGGGACGGTATTTTCCGGGGACCCCGTCCTTTCCCGGTTCCTGCCCGTTCATGGTCCGGGCGGTGTGTGGGAAGAGCAACTTCCATTCGCCCGCGCGGACCGCTTGAAGGTCGTTTTGGTTATAGTAAAAATAGTAGGCTTCGTGGGGGTTGGTTGCTCCGGGCAGGTCCGCCAGAAGCGGCCAGATGTCGAGGCCGTCGATTTTGTGCTGTGGCAGGTCAGCGCCGATGAGACGTGCGAGGGTTGGGAAAAGGTCGATCGTCATCAGGGGTTCCTTGCACACCGAGTTTGCAGGGAGGTGGCCGGGCCAGCGCATGATGCAGGGTTCTCGGTGGCCGCCTTCAAAGTTTGTGCCTTTACCTTCCCGGAAGGGCCCGGCGGAACCGGCGTGATTGCCGTAGGACAACCACGGACCGTTGTCGGAGGTGAAAATCACGAGAGTGTTTTCATCCAGATGATTCTTTTTGAGCGCGGCGAGCACTTCGCCCACCGCCCAGTCGATCTCCATGATCACGTCTCCGTAAAGACCGCCTCCGGACTTTCCTTTGAACTTGTCGCTGACGTGCAGCGGCACGTGAGGCGTGTTGGGGGCGAGGTAAAAGAAAAAGGGCTTCTCCTTGTTTCTGTTGATAAATTCAACGGCCCTTTCCGCATACTGGGTGGTGAGTTGTTCCTGGTCTGCGTGGGTGAGATCCGCCTTGAGCACGCGTTCTCCTTCGAGCAGCGGGATGGGCGGGTACGCTCCGGGCTTCGCTTCGGGGTGAAGGGGCCACATGTCGCTTGAATACGGTAGACCGAAAAACTCGTCAAAGCCGTGGCGCAGTGGGAGAAACTGCGGTTTGTTTCCCAGGTGCCATTTGCCGGCCATTCCGGTGGCGTAGCCCTTTTGTTTGAACATTTCGGCCAGAGTTGTCTCGTGGCTGCTGATGCCGTGTTTTGAGTTTGGCCCCAGTGCGCCGGGAAGACCGATTCGGTTAGGATAACAGCCGGTCAAAAGCGCCGCGCGGGAGGCGGAGCAGACGGCCTGCGCGACGTGAAAGTCGGTGAATCGCCGGCCTTCGTGGGCCATGCGATCCAGGTTTGGCGTTGGAAACGCCGTCGCGCCGAAGACGCCGACGTCGCCATACCCCTGGTCATCGGTGAAAATGAGCACCACATTCGGAGGCCTGACCACTGGTTTTTCAGGCGCGGCCAAACCCGCGCAACCCAGAAAAATCAGGGTCGCCGAAGCGAGGCCGGTGTGGTTCACAAACTTCTTAAAGTAACGCATAAGATTGGGGGCAACGATCTGTATTTCTGTTCGCCGTTGGGGGCAAGCGGCGGAGCCGCGGCAACGGGGCGTAGGTTTCGATTCGATCCAGCGGAAGGTAGATGGGCCTCAATTCTGCCGTGAAAAATTAGTCTGCGGTTTTTCTAATGCCATTTCTTTGATCCAAGCGTTGCGGTAACGCACGTCGTGACCCTCGCATTGGAGTTTGAGGCCGCCGGGTGAATCGGTGATTCCCCGACCTCCATCATTGCCGCCGTCGATTCCGGAGTTTGCGCCGCCCCAGACTTGGTCGATTTCCTGATTGGCGTGGATTTTAACGCCATTGAAATACATCGTCACCAGGGCTCGTTCGACCCGTTTGCCGTCCTTGAAGCGTGCAGCGCGGAAGAGGATGTCGTAGGAGTTCCACACTTTCAGCCCCTTGTAGAGATAATAGGGCGACGGGGTTTCGTTGATGACGGCACCCATTCCGTGTTTCGTCGCGTCACCGTCTTGAATTTGAATCTCGTAGCGGTTTTGGAGGTAGACTCCACTGTTGCCTGCGTCGTTCATCACAAGGAACTCGATGTGCAGACGGAAATCCCGATAGGCCTTCTTTGTGACGATATCTGCGACGCCGAATTTTCCGAGCCCCACGGCCGGATCGTCGGTTTGAATTGCGGTGCCTGCGTCGATGGGGTCCTGGACGACCTTCCATTTGATTGGGAGTGAGGAACCAAAGCGTGGTCCTTCCCAGTAGGTCCACTTTTCATCGAGAGTGGTGCGTGTGCCGTCGATGATGACTTCGGCTTCCGGAAGGGGTTTTGCGCCGACTCCGACATCGGCAAGGCAGGAGGAGAAACTGGCGAGTGCGAGCGCGGTGGAAAACAGAGCGGTGCGTGAATGCGTGAGGAGAGGGTTCATAGAGAATGAAGGGCTTTGAAAAGAAGGAGGGGGTGGCAAAAGCCCGTGAGCGGGACTAAATTAAAAAGGACGTTTATGGTCGATGCAACAGCCCCATGAATCCGAGGGGGCTGGGGCTGGCTTTTAAATAGAGCTCGGGCGCGGTTTAGCGTTTGAGGTGGGCGAGAAGGAAATCAAACGTTGTGGCGTGTTGGACTCCTTCAAGACCGGGATAAACTAACTCGCAGGAAACCTTGTGAGCATCGCACTGCTCTTTGAGCTTCAGTCCAAAGTTGGCTGAATGGGTTGGGTCTTTCGCGGGCTGCCCGATTGCGGGGAGGTTGTTGAAATACAAGCCGACGGCGGGATCATCCGAACTCACCAGTGCGTAAGGAGAGTATTCTGCAATCCAGGGAAGGATTTTCTCCCGTGCAGCCACAAAGGCGTCAAAGGTGGATTGTTTGGTGGCGGCGTCGCCTTTAATGCCGAAGGCGTGTGCCCCGTAAACGCTGTTGGGGGTCCATTCCCGCATTTGATTTGGATCGAGGGAAGTCTGCGGGCCGCTCACTGCAGCGCATAAAAGGCGGGTTGATTCTCGGGCAATGGGGTCTGGGTTTTTTGCATCGGCCAGATCGTCGTGAAACGCGAGCCAGAGGCTTGTGCATGCCCCGGCGGATCCTCCGCTGGCACCGATGCGTGTTTTGTCGATGTTCCACTCCTTCGCCTTGCTGCGCACAAATTGGAGCGCGCGTGCGGCATCCATCATCGGTCCCTTTACCGGGGGTTCGACTTTGTCGGCTGTGGCTTCCGGAATAAATCGGTACTCTACGGAGACCACAGAAATTCCATTTTTAAGAGCGCTTGGAAGTATAGAGGAAAGACCGCTGGTGCGGTTTCCGCCCATCCATCCGCCGCCATGGATGAAGAAAATCAGGGGCGTCGGTTTGTCGGACTCAGCCTTCCAGAAATGAAGCACTTGTTTTGAATGCGTTCCATAGGCGACATCGGCTTCCGTTGGGGTCGGTGGGATGTATTCCAGTTTTTTTGCAGGCACCTCCACTGCGGGGGCGGGCTTGATGTCGGTCGCTTTGGCGGGCGCGGGCGAGAGAGGTGCGTCTGCGGCGAAGGCGAGGCTGGCTGAAAACAGAAGAAGAAGGCTGACGAGTGCTTGTGGGGTTAACATCCCTCTAGAAAACACCAGTGCGAGGAACGGCGCACGACCGAAAAACGACGCACCGAAGGAATGTTTCTGAATGGATATCGGTAATCTCATTCGCGGTTCGGCGGCTCAACGCTCCTGAAGGATGCGGAGTTCCTCATCCACACTTCGCAAGCGGTGGGCGGTTGCCAGGGCGAGCCTCGCAAAAACCTGAGCCCCCACCGCCGCATGGGATCGGGAACGTTCGTTAAATTTGTGCCGGGAGAGCGCGTAGAGGTGGAGTGGTTCCTTGGCCTCGGCATCCACCGTGCGGGCCTCCAAATCCAGAAAGCCCATTTGGCCGAAAATGCCGCCCTTTGAAATCGTTGTCAGATGGTGATGTTTACCTGCGGAGAGGGGCATTAGAATCCGGACGCTTCCGCCGCGCACAAAGAAAACCTCGTCGCCGAAATCTCCACAGGAAAAAATTTTCTGTCCTGACTCCACGAATAATTCGGAGACGCAGCTTCCGATGGCTGTGAGCGTGGTTTCATCAAATTCCCTGAAAAGGTTGAACTCGGGGAGGGACAAAAGCGACTGATGGGAGCGGTGTCCAATACCACGTGCGGCAAGGGTCTGTTCTTCCATCCATTCGAGCCCCTCGTCCAAAGTGTCCCACACCAAAATGCCGTTTCCTTTTTTGAGAAGGCCGAGTTCCTCGAGATAACGCTCAAATTGAACCTGGACGAACGCCCCCGAGGGCATTCCGCAGAACATCAGGTTTCCACCGCGTTTCTCGAGCCGGTTATGGATCTGTTCAAAAAGATGTGCGGCAGTGTAGTCGATGGAGCGGACGCGGCGCAGGTCCATGAGCAGAAAACGTTTATTTTGAATGTCCTGGTCCAGCTGCGAATACAGCTGGTCGGTGGTTCCGAAGAAGAGATTTCCTTGCAGCAAGCAGATCAATCCATCGCCTCCGTTTTGCTCAAGAACCCTTCTTTCCGCCTCGTTCCGGCGGGTTTTGGAGGAGAGTTTTCCAAGCTCGTATTTCCGGAAGATCACTCCCGTGTGAATTTGGTCGCGAATGAAAAGGAGGATGGCCATTGCAATCCCGACTCCCGAGGCTGCGATCAAGTCGACGCTCAACGCGACGAGGATGACGGAAGCGATCACGGCAAAATCAACACGCCCGAGCGGATGGAGCAGCAGTTTGAAGACGTTTCTGTCAAACATCCGCCACGCGATCACTAAAAGAATGCCAGCCAGAGCTCCGATGGGCACCCATGCAATCCATTTCCCCAACAAGAGGAGTGCCAAAAGGACAAAGAACCCCTCAAACACGCCTGCGCGCGGGGTGCGCCCGCCGCTCGTGACATTGACAAGAGTCGGGCCCATTGTGCCCGCCCCCGGCATGCCTCCGACAAAAAAGGAGGCCAGATTGCCCAGCCCCTGACCGATCAACTCGCGGTTGGGTTGGTGCCGGGTCTGGGTCAGTGCGTCGAGACCGACGCACGTTTTGAGTGTGTCGATGGATAGCAGGATCGAAAGGGTCAGGGCGGGGATGAAAACCAGCTTCAACGTTTCCCATTTAACTTGGAAGAGGGAGCCTAGCTGGGCCTTGACCTGTTCCAAAACAGACCCGTTGGCCTGAATCGCGCCGATCACGAGCGGATTGCCCTCCAGGTGCCGGAGGGCGGGAACAAAAAAGCCCAGCGCCAAATAGCCGGTGATGCCCCCAAAAAGGCCGCAGATGGCTGGTGGAATCCGTTTGGTGAGGCGCGGTGCGAGCAGGGTGAACGCGATGGTCACGATCCCCACCAACAGACTTTCCCATTTCCAAAGCGAAGGGGAGAGCAGTCCGGAAAACAGTGGGGTTCCTTTTGGAAACCCAAACAGCTTGGGCAGCTGCCCGATCGCAATGATCAGTCCGACGCTGGACAAATAACCGGTCACGACTTGGTAGGGGATGAACTTGATTAATTTTCCTCCGCCAAGTGTTCCGTACAAGATTTGAAGAAGAGCAGAGAGAAGGGTGGTCCACGCCAAGATGGGCAGAATGCCGGCAGCCGTGAGGGATGCGCCTTCCTTCCCCGCAAGCAGTTCGGAGACGAGGGCCGCCAGGACGGCTGCCGCCGGGGCGCAGGGGGCTGAGATAAGCCCGGGGTTGCGGCCGATAAAAGGAGTAATGAGTCCCAAGACAGCCGCTCCGAGGAGCCCCGCCATCGCGCCTCTCCCTGAGTACTCCTGGCCTAGGCTGGAGTAGACAAGAATGCCAAAAGCGACGGAGGAGGGCAGAGCGACCAGCATCGACGCCAAACCTCCCCAAACATCTCCCGCCAGAGAGGGGGCTTCATTATCCGCCGTCGAAGTCTGTGTGCTCATGAGTAAAACGGGCTGGAATGTATCCTGACTTTCACAGGATTGTCACTTTTTGAGTTTTCAAAACATGGTGGAGCTTTGAATGTTGCGTTCCATTGTGCGACTGGAGCGGGTGTACAAATTAGCCCCGCCTTTTCTCCATAGGGGGGGCTTTCAAGGGAACGCGTTCCACGGGGACAGGGCCCGTATTGCGACGCGGCTCAGCGGCGGAGTACAGCCGTTTTGTCGGGTTCGAAGGCCACGGCAAGGACGGTCTGGTCCAGAACGTTGCGGTACGTTGTGGTAGGGAGCGGGGCAGCATTCTCGCGGAGTGGCATCCCAGCCTGCTTGCAGCGGGCTTCCAGCGTGGCCCATTCCAGGGCGAAGGTCTGCTTGGGATCGGGCGTGGCTGAAATGGCGCTCGTTCGCGGCTCACCAAAATAAACGGCGGCCACGTCCTGCCAGTCATCGCATTCGGCGAGGTTTACGGCATCGACGCCAATGGCGGCTTCCAGCCCAAGAGCCATCCAGGCGGTGTCCGCGGAATAGGTCACGGAGACAAACACGCGTTGCCCGCGGATGAGAGTAGGGACATGCGGGCCGCGATGGGTTTCCTCAAGGCGCACGGGGCACGCGGCCCACGCGGAGAGAATGCCTACGAGCGCCTCGCGTACTTTCGCGCGACCGGCCGGTGAACGGGCTGTTTTTGGAAGGGCCACGAGAACGAAGCGTGGGGCGAGGCTCGGGAAATTAACGGGACCCAAAAACGGGCCGCAATGGGATGGGATCTGCGCCCCTTCTGGAGCCGCGAAGGGAACCGTGGGACTGCCTTCGGGAGTCACGTTAGGCTGGGGTTGCAGGACTTCCCTCCCAGCGGCTCAACGAGGGGAGCTGCTCGCCTTTGGCAACCAGAGTCAGGGGCCCGAGGCGGCAGTAGTCGCCGACGGTGGCGTCGTACAAAACGATGGTGCGGGTTCCGAGCGTCGCGCCTTCTCCAATGTTGACCACGCCGACGCGCATGACACGGTCTTCAAAAAGGTGGGTTTGGGGACCGCAATGAGCGTTTAGTTCGGCATAAGCGCCGATGGTGACGCAGTCAAACTCGGTCATGTCTGTGGTGTTGAGCCATACGCCGCGGCCGATCTTCGCTCCCATCAAGCGCAGTGCCCAGGGAAGGAAGGGGGTGCCCCGCAAATGATCCAGAAGGGCCGGGACCGCAAGGGATTCATGGGCGACGGTGATGGCCTCGCTCAGCCACACAAAAGAGGTCCACATCGGCGCTTTTCGTGGAGTGTAGCGGCCCACAAGAATCCATTTCAGGGCACACACGAGGGCAAAGGAACCGGCCGCGTAGAGCACTCCGCTCAGGAGCGCTGCTTTGAAAGTCCCCAGCCAGTCGCCCTCATCGGCGAAGTCCATGACCTTGTAAACAATGACGTATCCGGCGGCGATCATGAAGGCTAGGGGCAGAACGATACGCACCGCTTCGATGGTTCCGCGTACCAGCCGCCGCCAAACGGCGGGTTTGAAGGTGAGGGTCTCGTCGGGGGTTTCGATCGTCTCGCGCGCGGGCAGCAGCATGGGAGGAGAGCCCATCCAAGTTTGCCCTGGGGCGAGCTCGGCGTTGGGCGGGGCGCAAGACTGGACTCCCAGAAGCATGTCGTCGGGAAAAATCGCGCCATCGGGGACGTAAGCGCCGTTGCCCACAAAGCTCCGGTTGCCGATGATGGTGCCGCGCAGTTGCATCCAACCGCAGCGTTGCTCCTCGTCGCCAAGGAGGGCGCCGTCCGCAATGAAGGATCCGTCGCCGAGTTGGAGCAGGCTTGGGATGACCCCTTCGGCGGTGGAAACCTCCGCTTCTTTGCCGACCTTGGCGCCCAAAAGACGCAGCCATGAGGCGGCAAAGATGGAGGCGTAGAGCCCGTGAAGCACTTGAAGGCTAGTGTCCAGGATGGTTGAAAGAAGCCATTTGCGTCGGTACACGGTGCCGTGCAGGGGGAATGTTCCGGCTTGTTGGCGCGGGAAAACAAACCGGAGGCCTCCCGCGAGAAGGGCGGTTAGCGTGACAAACACCATGGCGGCCGGCAGCGCCATACAGAAGAAGAAGGGGAATGCCTGCCACCAGCTTAGAGAGCTGTCAAAAAGGTCGATGGTATGGGCGTCGATCCAGTCCATCAAAACGAAGGAGGGGAAGGTGGGAATGAAAAACAGAAGTGCTACCAAGCCTCCACCCACGGCGTAGTAAAATAGGAGGCCCAGGTTTTGAAGCAGGCTAATGCGGGGCGCTTCCGGCCAGTTTCCCTGAGGCGCCGAGACCTTGATTGCCGGCGCCCCCGCCCATGTTTCTCCGGCTGGAATACACCGCCCGTGGGAGAGTGTGGACTGGCCGCTGAGCCGCGCTCCAGCGCCAATGGAGGTGTCGTTCTCGATTACGGAATAGGAGTCCACCGAGGCGCCTTCGCCAATGATGACGCGACCAACAATGAAGCGGCCCGCTTCGACTCTGGCGTTCTCGATGTTGACGAAGGTGCCGATGCAGACGCCGTCCTCGATTTGGAGAAGTTCCGGGGCGGCCACGGTCAAGGAGTTGAGCATCGTGTGGCGGCCGATTTTTGCCCCAAGCATCCGGAGGTGAATCGCTTTCCAGGGACTACCCGAAATGAGATGCACGGCGCAGGCTTTGGAGAGATGGCCGCCAAGCCACCACCGGAAATAAGTCAGGCCCCAGAGCGGGTAGTTTCCAGGTTTAAGATGGCCTGCCAAGAGCCTGCGCAACAGGATGGTCAGGGAGAAGGAAACGACTGCGGTGAGGAGGAATACAAGAATCGACAGTCCTATGGCCAACGGGATGCTGTCGGTCTTGGTGCCTGTGAGGGAATGGTAGGTGAAAAAGGGCGCCAGCCACAGCAGTAGATCCAGCAGGATGATAAACGGCAGGCAAACCAACTGGGCTGCTCCGCAGGCAAACCGGCGCCATTCAGGGGAGGGCGCGTGGGGTTGGACTGCGCTGTTGGCCCGCGAGGTGAGGGCAGATAGGGCGGTCGCGATGTGAGCCAGGGAGCGGTTTTTGTAGATCTGCTGGACGCCGGCGCCCGCATAAGCGGCGTCCTTGCGCAAGATGGACACCAGGCGCGCCGCGAGAAGAGAGTGGCCTCCAAGGTCGCAAAAAAAGTCCTGCTCCGGACGGAAGGAGCGGCCGGGAAAAAGGCTGGCAAGAGCTCTCCAAAGGGCCTCCTCAGCGGGTGTGCGTGGCGTGTAGGGCGCCGGCGAGCCTTCCTCCACTTCGCTGACAAGGGGGGCCTTACGGAGGGTTGCCAGGTCAATTTTCCCCGAGGAAAGGCGGGGCATTTCCTCCAGCAGTTCGATGCGCACGGGCACCATGTAGGAGGGCAGTTCCTTGGCGAGGGCCGCTCGCAGCGTTTCTGGCTTCGGCGCCGTGGCGCTCGCCCCAACCGGAACGGCGAACGCGACAATTTCATCGACGCCGTAAAGCTCGCGCACAATGGCTGCAGCCGTGCCGATCCCTGGCTGGCGGGCGAGTGCGGCGGCTACCTCGTCCAGTTCGATTCGGAAGCCCCTGATTTTGACCTGATGATCCACGCGGCCCAGACAGTGTACTTGCGCGTCGCTCGTGATTTTGCCGAGGTCCCCAGTCAGGTAGAGGCGCGATTCACCGGGATGTTCTGCGTTCGGGTTGGTAATGAAACGCGCCTCGGTCAGTTCGGGCAAATGGAGATATCCCAGGCTCACTCCGGGGCCGAATACGGCAATCTCCCCGACCTCGCCCGCAGGCAGGGGGCGGCGTTCGGGGTCGAGCACTAACATTCCGTAGTTGGGCAAAGGGGCGCCGATGGTGACCGGTTCGCCCGGGAAAAGTTCCGCCACGCTGGCAGTCACGGTCGTTTCGGTGGGGCCGTAAGTGTTGAAGACCCGGCGTTTCTGGCCGGTAAGACGTTGTGCAAGGGCGTCAGGACAAGCTTCGCCCCCAAGGTTGAGCAGGCGGAGGTGGGCGGGGAAATTTTCCACCAAAGCCACCAGGGTGGGAACCGCGTGCAGCACGGTGATGCGGTGTTTTTCGAGGGCCTCTGCGATCGCATCGGGGTCGGCGATGACTTCCTGCGGGGCCACCCAAAGGGAGGCTCCGACCATGTAGGAGATCCAGATCTCCTCAAAGGACATGTCGAAAGCCGCCGAAAAGCCCTGGTAAACGACGTCCTCGGAATGGATTCCAAGCACGGCGTTTTCACTGCGCAGAAAATGGCAGATATTTCTTTGGCTGATGGCGATGCCTTTTGGCGTTCCCGTGGAGCCGGAGGTGTAGATGACGTAGGCGGGGTCTTCCGGGGAGGGCACACTTGCCGCAACCCTTGGGGCGTCGTGGGAAAGGAGGTCTTCCAGGCACCAAACAGGGACGGGAAGCGAGGCGAGTTTGGGCGCCCACTCCCGAAGCGTCACGATCCCGCAAGCTTGCGAGGAACGTAGACAGACGGCCGCCCGTTCCAGCGGGACTTCGGCATCGAAGGGCAACCATCCGGCACCACTTGCCGTGATGCCAGCCTGGGCGGTTAGGAGATCCGCCCCCCGAGGCAGCAGCAGCCCCACGATGCGGCCCGGGCCGGCGCCAAGAAATGCCAGCGCGTCGCCGACAGCGGCTGCCCGGGCGTATAGGTCCTTGTAGGAAACGCTCTGATTTCCAAAGCGAAGTGCTGGTTTCTCCGGATGACGTCCCGCGGAATCCCTGAGGATATCGTGCAGGGTTTCATCAAGCAGAAGGTCGGGTCTGACAGGGCCTCGGAGGATCATTAAACGTGGGGGACGAAAAATAGTGGCTGACCGGGGCAGCGGTTAGGCGTGAAGCGTTTCGCCAAAGCGGCCACGCAAATGGCGCAGGTAGGGAGCGGACTCGGTAGGTCTTCCCGTGGCTGAGCGCATCAGGTCGGCCGGGTGTTGCTCGCTGCCCTTGGCATGAATGCGTTGCCGCAACCATTTCAGCAGCGGTTGGTATTCTGCCCGGTCGACGCCAGAAGCGATTTCGGGGCGGCTCACGGCCTCCTGGAACAACTGGGCTGCGTTGAGGTTTCCCAGCGTGTAGGTGGCAAAGTAGCCCAGCCCGCCCATGCTCCAGTGGATGTCCTGAAGGCAGCCGTGCGCGTCATCCGGGGGCGTGAGCCCGAACAGGCCCTCAAACGCTTCATTCCAAGCTTTCGGCACCTCGGCAACCTCCAACGAACCGTTCAACAGGCGGCGCTCCAACTCAAAACGCAGGAGGATGTGCAGGTCGTAGGTGGCCTCGTCGGATTCCACGCGGATGAAGGAAAACTCCGAGCGGTGGATGGATTTCAGAAAATCCGAAGGCGCGATTTTTTGGAGGTTTGGAAAAAGCTCGGCGGCTCGGGGCAGCCATTTTTGCCAAAAGGATTCCGAGCGGCCCACGTGGTTCTCCCAGAGCCTGGATTGCGATTCGTGAATGCCGAGGGATACGGCGGTTCCGGAGGGCAGGCCGAAGTCGGCGGGCGGCAGCCCCTGTTCATACAAACCGTGCCCGGCTTCGTGCAGAACGCCGAATAGCGAGGAGGTGAAGTCTTCTGAGTCGTAGCGTGTTGTGAGCCGGACATCGCCCGGGCCCAGGGTGGTGCAGAAGGGGTGGGCGGTGGTGTCGATGCGGCCTGCTTCGAAGTCGAACCCGAGGCTTTCGGCGATTTCGCGATTGAGTTGTTGCTGTTTCTCCACCGGGTAGTCGCCATGCAGCAGGTCTTTTGGGATGCCGGCACTTTGCTCCACCGCTTTTCTCGCGATGGTGGCGAGTTGGGGTTTGAGCTCGGCAAAAAGGGAAGCCACGGCGCTGGTGGTGGCGCCCCTCTCGTAGCCCAGGAGCAGGGCATCATAGGGTTCGTCCTTGAACCCCCAGAGGGCTGCCTTGCGGCGCGCAATTTCCAAAACGCGTGTCAGGTGCGGGGCGAACAGGGTGAAATCAGAGCGTTTGCGCGACTCCACCCAGGCGTGTTTGGCGTGCGACGTCACTTCGCTTTCCTCCGCGACAAGCGCCGTTGGAATACGCGCGGCACGCTCGAGTTCGTAGCGCCATTCCCGGAGATTGGCCGCCTGAGTGGGTTCGGTTGCAGTCGCTTCGGGCTCGGCTTTTTCCAAAAGAGAGCGGAAGTCTGCGCTCGTGGCCAGGGCATGGGCTTTGGCGCTCAGATAGGCCACCTGCCTGGCCCTGTGGTCAAGGCTTTTGGGCGGCATGTACGTTTCCTGATCCCAGCCCAGAACCGAGGCGGTGGAATGGATCAAAGAAATTTCTCGGGCGAGGCTGCAGAGGTCTTCGTAGGAGTTCATGGCGGAGGGCAAACAGGCGGAGTGTCAACCTGCCCAAGGTTCTCCCAAGATTCAAAGGGTTTCCCCTCCCATTCCTCAAAACTTAAAGTTTGACGGTCCCGGGAAGGATTCAAGTGTTGTTAAGGGTGGGCGTCTGGCTTTTGTTGCCGCAGAGTTTTGAGAGCCCTTTTATGTCTCCGCGTTTCCATCTCTTTTCCCAATGGTTTGCAACCCTGACCTCAGCCTTTTTTTGGGCGGTTTTCGGTGTCTTCCAGGGGTTTTCCGAGGAGCGGTTTGCCTTTGAAAAGGCCGAAATGGGGCTGCCCGTGCGCGTCACCCTCTATGCGCCGGATGAAAAAACAGCGAGCGCTGCCGCCGATGCCGCCTTCGCCCGGCTCGAGGCTCTCAATGCCGTGTTTACCGATTACGACAGCGATTCCGAACTCTCGCGTCTCTCGGATTCCAGCGGTCAGGGTCGGGCTGTTGCCGTGAGCCCTGAACTCTGGCGTGTGATGGAATATGCGCAGCGCATCTCCGAACGTTCAGGCGGGGCTTTCGACATGTCCGTGGGCGCTGTGGTGAACCTCTGGCGGACGGCCCGTCGCAAAAAGGAGCTTCCGCAGCCCGAGCGGATTGCAGACGCGCTCGCCCGTTCCGGGTACGACGGAGTGCGCTTGGACCGCACTCGGCGCACCGTCGAACTCATCAAACCTAGAATGCGCCTGGATGCGGGCGGCATTGCCAAAGGGCATATGCTCGAGGAAGCGCTCAAGGTTCTGGCGCGGTTGGGGTTTCCAAGAGCGATGGTTTCGGGGGGCGGCGATATGGCTTTGGGGGACGCCCCTCTGGGGGAGTCCGGGTGGCGCGTTGAAATCATCGCGCTGGATGCGGCGGGGGCTCCTGTTCCTGTGCGCTTTCGTTTGTGCAACTGCTCGATGTCCACCAGCGGCGACCTGTATCAGCGGCTCGAGATTGGAGGGAAGCGTTATTCCCACATCGTCGACCCCAAAACTGGGATTGGTTTGACCGACCACAGTCAGGTCACGGTGGTGGCAGGGCGGGGGATGGAGGCGGACGCTCTTTCCAAGGTGGTTGCGGTTCTTGGGCCAGAGGCTGGGTTTGCAATCATCGAGGAGACTCCCGGCGCGGCGTGCCGCGTGGTGCGCGCACCCGGAGACAAGGTCGAGGAAAAGGTGAGCCGCCGTTGGGGCACTTTGGAACAGGCTCCCTAAATGGAGGATGTGTCCGGGGTTTGCCTTGGTGGTGGGGCGCGGTGGCGGGGCTCCGCCGCAAGGGTCAGGGTGTTCCTCTGAGTGCCAGCAGAGTCAGCCGTTTGCCTTTGGCAAAGTTCCAGCCAGCGGCCTCCGCGAAATGGGGCCCGGCGCCGAGTCTGATGGCGGCGGCCGAGGAGAGGATGCAAAGGCGCGGCCCCGGCTTGGCCAGCCATTCTTTGACGTTTGCCTCGTCGATCATTTCCGGGAATCCCGTGATCCGCCCACGCAGGGCCCAGATGAGGCTCGGTTCGCGGAAGTCCACCAGAGCAACGGCGCTTTCCTTGGATAACTCGTTTTCCAGAAGTGGCATTAGTGTCTCGGTGGCTGAGAGCGTTTTAACCAAGGGAAACAGGCAAAGAGGGACCACCGTAAAAACGGCAATGGTGGCCACGGCCGTTTTCCTCCAAAGGAGGGATGTACGCGCTTCCTTCCACCAAAGGGCAAGGAGCAGCGCGAGGTAAGGAAATGCGGGCAGAGTGTAGTGCGGCAGCTTGGTGCGGCTTAGCGTGAAGATGGCGAACGTGAGAACGGCTCCAGAAATGAGGTAGGAGGAGTCCGGCGTTGGCTTGCGCCAATGGGAGCGAATGGCCGCCGGCAGCCAGAATGACCAGGGCGCAAAGCTTGGAAAAACGGTCAAGAAATAGAAGGGCAGGGTGGCGATGTATCCGAGAAGGTTTTTGGCGCCGTGCCCTTCCATGGAAACGAGGGAACGGTTCACCACGTGTTCTCCGAGGCCGATGGCGGCGAACTCTCCCCGTGTGCGCAGGAGCGCGGGCACTCCCCAGAGCGCGACGATTCCTAGCATTAAAACCGCACCTGCGACCCACGAAAAAGGCCCGGGGGAGGGCTGTGAGCGCCGGTTTTTCCAGAAGGTCCAGCCGAGCATGCCCAGGGGAATCCAGGCAATGGGTCCTTTGGCGAGGAACCCCAGCGCTAGCGCCACCCAGAAGGCGAGCGCCAGAGAACGGCGGGTTGGCTGGCGCAGCCATTCCCATCCCAGCCAGGCGGCCAGGACCGAGAAAAGAACCATGGGAGGGTCCGCCACTGCCGCTCTTCCATGAACGAAAGACTGGACGCAGAGCGTGTAAATAAGCGCGGCTTGAAACCCGATTGCCGGGGTGGCCATGCGACTGCCCCACAGCGCCAGAAGGACCGCCGTCGCCGCGGTGCAAAGAGCCGCTGGAAGCCTCGCGGCAAAGGGGTTGTCACCCAGCAGACGGTAACAGCCGGCGTGCATCCAGTAGATCAACGGCGGCTTGTCATACCGGGGGGCGTTGTTAAAGCGGGGCACTACCCAGTCTCCGTTTTGGACCATTTCGCGGGACGCCTCGGCAAAACGGGGTTCGTCCCGGTCGATAAGGGGCAGGGTCTGGTTGCCCAGACAGAGGAGAAGCGTCACGACGGCAAAAAGGAGCGCGAGTTTGGCTTTGGAGGGAGTGGCCGTGGGATGCATCGGGTCGGTGTGAAAAAAACGGGGTCGGTGTGAAAGGTTTGGCTTGGAGGAGACGCTCGCTCGTGGACTCTATCAGGACATTGTGTCCGACCTGCCAGAACCATTAGCAAATGAAAATAGCTATCCTCGCCCGCATGGGAAGCGCGCGTTGCGGCGGGGGCTTTGGGCATTATTGGCCGGAGGTCTTCTTCTAGGGGCCTTTCAGGGCGACGGCGCCATGGTGGCTTTTGTGCGCGAAAATGCGAATGGTCCGGGCCGCTGGCTGGCTGGGCAGGTGAGCCATTGGGGAGACTGGTATGGGGTTCTGGCCCTCGGAGTGGGGGTGTGGTTTTTCGCAAAAAAAACGGGGCGGCCCTCCTTGCAGCGACTGGTCTTGTTAATGGGCCTTTGCGCCGCGCTCTCCGGTCTGAGCGCTAACGGTATCCGGGCCGTGACGGGTAGGGCCAGGCCCTTTTCGGAGGCTGCGCCCGGTTGGTATGGGCCCTCCAGGGGGCTGCGAGTCTGGACCAAAGGGGCCAGAGACTTTCAATCGTTTCCGTCCGCGCACACCGCGGTGGTCGCGGGCTTTTTTGCGCCTCTGGCGCTGGGGGCACTGAGAAGCGGGCGGCTGGGGGGGCGGTTGAGCGGGGTGAGTTTGGCCGTTTTTGGCATCGGGCTCATGGCTTGGGCGCGGGTTTGGGTGGGGGCCCATCATCTCTCGGATGTGACGGCATCGGCGCTGCTGGGGCTGTGGATGGGGGGAGTTCTCTTGGGAAACGGGCGGCTTTCTCAGGGCTTTGCCTTTTTGTTGAAGTCGCGTTAGGCTATCTTTTCGGTTCAACCTCCCCTGTGTCTGTGAGCACTTCAGATCATTCCAGTCCGTCATACTCTGTTCCGCCCCGACGGATGGGCTTGGTAAAGCGTTTGTTACTTGGAGTGCTTTTAATTGCCCTCTCTTTGTGTGTGCCGCCCGTGTTTCGGTCTGCCGTCTGGCTGCTTTTGCAGGAAGAGGCGTGGCGGCAGGGAGGCGAGGCAGGCACTGGAAAAATCCTCGGCAGTCTCTGGGAACCACTGGAAATTCACGGGCTTCATTTAGGGGTTCCGTGCGTGGATGGCGGACGACTCGAGTTCGACGCGACCCAAATCACCATCGAAGTCGCTTGGGGAGCCTTTGTTGAGAGGATGGGAAATCGCCGTTTTCTGGAGCATTGCCATGTGAGGGGCGGGCGCGTGGCGTGGAATATTGGAACAGGAGCGCCAGGCGGCGCCGGCAAATCGAGGCGCGTGCGGCCTGTGGTTTTGGGCGAACCGCTTCCCTTTCCGATCCCGTCCTGGCTGGATCTGGAGTTCAAATCAGCGTCGATCACCTCGGAGAAGTTCGCTATGCGAGCCGAGGATATCGGTCTTTCCCTGAGCGAACTCGCCCCTGGCGAGTGGAAGGCGGGGAAATTCGAGGTGCAGATCAAGTCCTGGTCCAAGATATTCCGCGATATTCAGGGTAAGACCAGTTTGCAGGGCGGCAGGCTGCAGCTCGGGGAGACGCAGCTGATGGAGGGCCTCCGAATCTCCGCTTTCAACGCAGTCCTCTCTGAGGTCGCAGCGGGGCGGATGGATTTTGAGCTCCAAGCCGAGGCCTTTGGCGGCGAATTGAGGGTGCTCGCGCAGGCCGATTCTTCCTCCCCTGAAACACCCTTTGAAGCAAGCGGCACCTTTTCCAAACTGGGGGTCGCACCGCTGGCGGGTTTCCTCAACGTCACCGAAGCGGCGGGCGGCATTTTGGAAGCGGGCAAATTTAGTTTCCGGGGAAATACCGCCCACCCTGACCGGGGCACGGCAAGCCTGCGTTTGGAGGCGAAAAACTTCCAGTGGGAATCCCGGCAGTGGGATTCCTTGGTCTTGGGAGCCACCCTTTTGGACCGCCGGATCCAGGTGCCCGAATTTGTCCTCAGGCAGGGACATAATCAGCTCGTGCTCAATGGGGATATGCAGTGGCCTGGAGGGGAGAGCCCATGGTGGAAATCAGATTTCGGAGTCAATATCAGCGTCCGCGTCGAGAATCTCACCGAACTTTCGGCCCTGCTCCTCCCCGACTTTAAGTATGCTGCCGGCGGGCTTACTGTGGATGGCGCCATCCGCAGCCAGTCCGGCGTTCTGGGAGGTGCGCTGATTGTTTCGGGAGCGAACTTAACCTGGCGCAGCGCCCCTATCGAAGAGCTGCATGCAGCCATCAAATTGCAGGGCGAGGAGATCCAACTTTTAAATGTTGATCTGACTCAGGAGGCTGATTTTTTGAGGGGCAAAGGTTCCCTCCGAATTGGAGAAGGTTGGTCTTACCAAGGGGACTTCCATGGCAAAGTTCGGGACTTGGCCAAATACGCGTCCCTCCTGGAGCCGCCTTTGGTCTCCCAACCGTACGCAGGCGGGTTTGATTTTGACTGGAGCGGCAAAGGGAATGCGACGGCACAGGAGGGGCGGGTGAGGGCACAGTTTCAACAATTGCGCCCGGTTCTGGCGCAGGCCGCGTGGGCGCATCCGATGAGTGGCGGAATTTCGGGCACCTACGGCAAGGACGGTGTTGAGATAGAATCCGCAAGTCTAGGGAATGGGGAGATTGAGGTCAGTACGGCCGCCTCCTTTGGAGCGGTGGGGCTGCGTCTTTCCAATTTGACCGTTCGGCAGGGGCAGGCGGTGGTGCTGGAAGGAAACGCGTTGCTGCCAAAAGAAATTTGGACGGCCTGGCCTCAATTGAAATGGAGCGGGATTCTGAAGGCGGTTGAACCCATAGAACTGCGTTTAGTTTCCAAAAAGTTGAACCTGGCGCTTTTAGGCCGCTTGCCCGGGATGCCGTCCGCCATCGAGGGCACCCTTGACGGGGACTGGGCAATGAAGGGAGACCTCAAGAATTTGGAGGGCAGCGGCTCTTTACAATTGCGCCAGGCGGCTTGGGCGGTGAGTGCCGCCCGCCTCTCAAAGGTTGGGGCGGACCTATTATGGGAAGGGCGTTCGATCCAAATCCGCAACCTGGCTTGGACGTCCGCTTCCGGTCTCTGCGAAGGCAAAGCCGCCCTGACCTGGGGCGTAGAGTCTGCTCCGCTGTTCGAACTCGCGGTGGCCTGCGAAAAGGCGGAGTGGCGGGCGCCGCTGGGACTTCATTTTCCAGTCGGAGCTTACCGGGAGGGCCTGGCCGTCCCTCTTCAACCCGTGGTCGTCAGGGGGCGCGCGCAGTGGAAAGTCTCCGGGCCTTTGAGCGCGCCGCTTCTTTCCGGCGAGGTGTTGGTGAGGGAGTTTGATTTCGGGGGTGTTCCTGACCTGCGGTCCCTCTGGAGGGATGTGCCCGCAAGGAGGCTTGCTCTCAAGGGGATTGAGAATCGGTTGCTACGTGGGTGGAAGCTCCAGCTCAATGTTGCCAGCGGAGAGGGCGCGACCGTCACTGGCACCACGGGTGCGGCCCGCGTCGATTTGAAGGCGGCGGGGACGGCGGGGGCGCCAGAGTGGGTGGGAGAGGTTCGGCTTGCGGTTCGTGGGGCTGCTGCAGGCGGAGTTTTGGAGGTTGAGCCCTTGGTTCTCAAACTCGCCCCGGGCCAGTCCGTGCCTGACTTGGAAATTCGCACCCAGGGAACGACGCCGGGAGGCGCAGGATTTCGAGCCAATGCCGTGGGTCCACTCGGGCAGCCCGTGCGCGAGTATCAGGCTGACGCCCCATTGACTTTGGAGCTGGTGCGAGGGGTTTTTGAGGAAGGTAAAGGGTGGTAACGGGCCGGTGCCGGTGTCTGGAGGCAGCCGGCTGCAATGGGACACAGAGGCAAGGTTGCCGGCGTTTTTAAGGCAAAGGGGGCGGGCCTGATGGCTGGAGCTCAACCTCCAGAACCCCGTATTGTTTATACCCTTTGGGTCTAACCCTACTTCGCGAACTGGCGGGGTAAAAAACATCTAACCGCCTCATTTTCAGCAGTCATTGTAAAAAGGTCGGCACTACACGATTTTTCAATTCGAGCTTTTTG
>CANJZW010000074.1 GCA_947479475.1 Chthoniobacteraceae bacterium | reverse complement strand
TTGCCCGCATTGCCAGCACCGGATGCGAGTGCTTGCGGTGATTGATCAAAGGAAGGTGATCGAAAAGATCCTGCTTCATCTCAACTTGTGGAGCGGACTGCCAGCGTTCATGCCGCCTCGGGGACCGCCCCCTGCCATTCCCAAGCACTCGGAGGCAGACGATCCACAATCCCGGGATCCGTTTCCCGACTACGACAACGTGTTTACCGACTGATCTCTTGCGCAGACCCCTGTTTGTTTTCGGGTCTGACAAGGGGAGAAAGCACCGCGCCCAAATTTCCGGGTGAGCTAAGACGTTTGCCAAGATCTGCCAAGACAGCCGCTTAATGGGTGACGGGAAAAAACGTATCGACGGTGACAAACTGCTAAGTTTTCGCTCAGAACGAGGTTGAACGCGAAGAGATCCGCCCCATGTTCCGAACCCTCACAAGCAATTCTCCCTTTAGCGCGCCCCGCGACAATACCGCGCGCGCGAGTTGCGGAAACGAGGCAAAAAGGAATTTCTTATCAGTTTCGCCTCGTCGAGCTGACGGCTTACCCAGTTTTAGCGCGCCCCGCGACGATACCGCGCGCGCGAGTTGCGGAAACGGGGCCAAAAGGAAACTCTTATCATTTCCCATGGTCTTGCCACCGCATGGATGATGCGCCGATACAGCGTGTCCCCCGCGATGACCTGGATCAACAGCGACAAGCGATCGGTCCAAATAAACCTCCGGGCAAAGCCTCTCTTCCCGCCTCCCACAAGACTTTCATGAAAACGACTCCTCCACTCACAGGCGTGCTACCGGTGCTGCAATACCCAGTCCGAACTGATGGCGGGCTCAATGTCTCCGCGCTGCGGCGCGAGATTGATTTTGTATTCGCGTTCGGATGTGCCGGAGTCACGCTGGCCATGGTTTCCGAAATCACGCGCCTCACGCTGGTCGATCGGCTTGCGCTGTTAGAGGAGGTTGTGAGCCATGTTGCCGGCCGGGGGCCGGTCGTCTGCTCGGTCGTTGCGGAAAGCTCCGCTCAGGTGATGGAACTGGCGAAGGGCGCATTGGACCGCGGTGCCTCTGCGCTGTTGGCCGCCTTGCCGCTCACTTACCGGGTCGAGCCCGCCCAACAGGAATCGTTTTTCCGCGCTATTCTTGAGGCCGTCCCCCTTCCGCTGATCCTCCAGGACTCCAGCGGCTATCTTGGATTTCCTCTCTCGATGGATGTGCAGTTGCGCCTGTTCAGCGACTTCCCCGGGCGGGTGCTCTTCAAGCCGGAATCGGTTCCGGTCGGCCCGGTCATTTCGCGCATGATGCAGGAAACCGCAGGCGAGGCTGTCATCTTCGATGGCACCGGCGGAAAGTTTCTCCGAGAGAATTTCCAACGCGGGGTGAAGGGCGTGCTGCCGGGAGCCGATACCCCATGGGCCGTGCAATGCCTCTGGCGGGCCTTGAACGAGGGCGACATGAAAGCTGCGGTGGAAATCCAGAAAGCTCTTTTGCCAATCTTCATCGGAATGAGTTCACTCGATTCGTATCTGGCGGCGGAAAAGTTTTTCCTTCGCATTCAAGGCATCTTCGAAAACGAGGCACTGCTCCCACCGGCTTCCTACTCCATCGATGAAATCGCGCGCCGCAATCTTTTAGACGCGCTGCACGACCTGGCCCGCCTCTGCAATCACTCAACCACCCATTGGAAACACACATGAAAATCACCGACATCAAAGCCTACAGCATCGAGTCGCCGGTCACTGACTTTAGCGCGCCCCGCGACGATACCGCGCGCGCGAGTTGCGGAAACGGGGCCAAAAGGAAACTCTTATCATTAGAAGCGCACCCAGATCGCCGTGCTGCGACACACCCTTGGCTCCTACGAGGGGCAAGAAGAGGTCTTTGCTGCCTCCGTTCAGTGTTCAGTGTCGTGGGTGAAAAAGGCATCGTCCGGTCTGCGTACGATCACACCGAAGACAGCCCGGCAGGTTTCGCTGGCTACTGGTGTTTCCGAAAAGTGGTTACTCGTGGGGGACTCGGACGCACCCATTCTGGAACGCGACGATGTGACTCCTTACACGCGCGAGTCCTATGAAGGTTGGCGGCGTGACAATCTGACTGCCAGTTATAGTGATCAGAGCGAGAGCTCGTTGCAGGAGGGGGCCACCGCTACAGCCACCGTTGATCCACGGCTCGTAGCTGCATTTGCCTCCGAAATCACCAAGTCCCTATTTGCAGCTTATGAAGCCGGACGCGTGAATACGGCGATCAATGACCTCTGGAAGTTCGCAAAGGTGATGAAAAGCCGGTATCGAGCCCCAAACGAGCTTGGGCTGTCCGTTCATTTCACTCGGGATGTGGGACGGGAGATGGTGGAGCTGTCCAATATCGAGTTCCGGAATACGACGTTGCGCAATGACAGCTAGGAGCGTCCGTGGGTGCGATACCCGGTTTTTTGGCAGTGCGCATGATTTTGAGGGGCTGCACCAACGAAATTTAGGCTGGCTGGTAGGCGCACGAGAGGCTGCCTTTGACCTGACGTGGCAGCACAGAGGCTCTCCAAAGTTTGCGGTAGACCCGATGATCGGCGTTACCAAAATGTTGGGCACACAGCCCCACTCGGTCTCACGCTCCAGAAAATACTGTCACTTATTTGTCCCTGAGAAAAACAAGAGTTCTTTGCTTTCCTTCATAAGTCCTTCGCGTTGAGTGGTGCACCCGTCAAGATTCGAACTTGAAACCTTCTGATTCGTAGTCAGATGCTCTATCCAGTTGAGCTACGGGTGCATTCCCGAATGGGGTGGAGAATGTGAGGGATTTGTCTCCCAAGTGCAATCTTTTCTTACGCGGTTCTGTTGAAAAAAATCAACCATCACACACTCCTTCAAACAACCGCCAACCTTAAGCCGGTACTAGTCAGGGCCTGCCTTTTAAGCTTAGCCGCTGCCTCCGAAGTTCTTCCAAAAGGCGCGCTGCTTTCCATCGCGGGCCAGGGACATGTCCTCTCGTGAACCCAAACGGCGGGCCTCTGCGTGCTCCCTACAATGAGGGTTCCAAGCCGTAGATCGTCACCTTGTGGGCTGCCGCCAGCTCGATCAGCCGCTCTTTCTCCAAAAGCAGGGTCTGGCCGGCCTCGATCCCAATCGCGGCGAGACCCGCCTCCTGAGCGGTTTGCAGCGTCAGGGGGCCGATCACCGGAACGTCGAAACGGAGGTCCTGCCCGGGCTTGGACACCTTGACCATGACGGCACCCTTTTTGCCCAGGGAGCCGCCGCGTGAAATAGCCGCGTTGGTGCCCTCAAACGCCTCGACCGCCAGCACCGTGCCACCCTTGACCACCACCGTCTGTCCGATATCCAGGCGGCTGCTTTCCTTGGCGATCCGGAAGCCGAAAGTCAGGTCCTCCAGGGTTTTCCGGCCGGGAGAAGGGCCTGCGATGAGGCCTCGGTCCGCCAGGTTTTCCTCCATGAAGGACGTGGCGGGAAGCAGTTTGACGCCGACCCCCGCCATGGCGTCGGCGATCGCGCCGAAGATGGATTCCGCGTTGCGTTCGCGCAATTTTGCCAGGAGGAGGAACGCCTTGAGGTCGGGGCGCAGGTCGAAGAGGTTTTTGGGAGCGATTTGCCCGCTCATGACCGCGTGATCGGCGCCGGACTCTTTGAGGAAGCCGAGCATTTTACCCAGTTGACCGACGCGCATCCATTCGATGCCGTCCACGAGGCTGGCCAGCGCAGGATCGGTTTCGTTTTGGAAGGCTGCGACGACGATGCGTTTGACGCCCGCAGCGCGCGCCCCCCGCACCATGGCGTGGGGATAGACGCCGTTTCCAGCAATGATGGCCAGGGATTCGGGGACAAACACGGGGCGCGAAAGGGGTTGGAAGCGGGCTGTGGGAGAGGGGCGCGCCCTCTACGACGAGGCAGGGGTGGCCGCCGGCTTGGTCTGTTCGACCAGAGCGTAGGCGTTGTGGTTGTGGATGGACTCGAAGTTTTCGGCCTCCACTTTGTACCACAGAATGGACTCCTCCCGGTTGGCGCGTTGGGCGATGTTGCGGACGAGGTCTTCGACAAAAACGGGGTTGTCGTACGCGCGTTCTGTGACGGCTTTTTCGTCGGGGCGCTTGAGGACGCTGTAGAGCTCGCAGGAGGCGGATTGTTCGACGAGCTGGATGAGGTCCTCAATCCAGATTGGCGAGGAGGAACGCACCGCGAAGGTGACTTCACCGCGCTGGTTGTGCGCGCCGCGTTCGCTGATGGACTTGGAGCAGGGACAGAGGGTGGCGACCGGGACGATGACGGTGGCGATGAAGTCGAAGACGCCCTTTTGGAGCGTCGCGTTGAAGCGGATGTTGTAGTCGAGCAGGCCCTTTTTACCGGTGACGGGAGCGGATTTTTCGATAAAGAAGGGGAATTCGAAGTCGACGTGGGCGCAGTCGGCG
This sequence comes from Chthoniobacteraceae bacterium, assembly GCA_947479475.1. Lineage (GTDB taxonomy): Bacteria > Verrucomicrobiota > Verrucomicrobiia > Chthoniobacterales > Chthoniobacteraceae > Chth-196. The sequence continues at coordinate 19,075 of CANJZW010000074.1, read as the reverse complement.
TGGAGCCGGGTGGCGAGCATGCCAAGGAGTTCGTGGACGCGGTCGATGTGGAGTTCGGTGCCGCACTCGTTGAGGGCCTCGATGAAGCGGCTCATGTGGGTGCCCTTGAAGTGTTCGGGGAGGTCGACGGTCAGGGCCACGGAAGCGATGGTGTGTTGTTCCACGTTCGCCTTGTCGAGGATACGCATCGGGAAGCGGAGGTTTTTGACTCCGACGCGGTCGATGGGGATCTTGCGGTGATCAGGCTCGTTTTGGGTGTCCTTGAGGTGGGTGAGTTCCGTGGGCAGCATCGGAGATAGGTGGCGTGTGGACGTGTGGAGGTGCGTTTAAGGGGGGAGCGTTGGGGCGGGGGAAAATCAGCCTCTGCGGAGGATGGTGGGGCGGCGCAGTTCCTCGCGGGGTTCGGGGAAATCGAGGGTGTAGTGGAGGCCGCGGCTTTCCTGGCGCAGGAGTGCGGAGTCGACGATAAGGGCGGCGACGGTGCAGAGGTTGCGCAGTTCGAGGAGGTCGGTGTTGACTTTAAAGTTCCAGTAGAACTCCTGGATTTCGCGCTCTAGGTTGCGCAGGCGCGTGGCCGCGCGCTGGAGGCGTTTGGTGGTGCGCACGATACCGACGTAATCCCACATGAGCCGGCGGATTTCGTCCCAGTTGTGGTAGACGACGACGAGTTCGTCGAGGTCCTGGGCTTCGCCGCTGGTCCACTCCGGGAGGGGGAAATGGGTGCGGCCGTTGGCGTCGTCGGGGCAGCGGGAGCGGAGGATGGCGGCGTTGCAGCGGTGGGCCATGGCGACGGCCTCCAGGAGGGAATTGCTGGCCAGGCGGTTGGCGCCGTGGAGTCCGGTGCAGGCGACTTCGCCAATGGCGTACAGGCCGCGCAGGCTGGTGGAGCCGTCGACATCGGTCTGGACGCCCCCGGACTGATAGTGGGCGGCGGGGACAACGGGGATGCGCTGTGTGGTGATATCGATGCCGTACTTGAGGCAGGTGGCGGCGATATTGGGGAAGCGTTCCCGCACAAATTCGGCGGGTTTGTGGGTAATGTCGAGGTACATGCACCGGGCGCCGGTGCGTTTCATCTCGGCGTCGATGGCGCGTGCGACGATGTCACGGGGGGCGAGTTCGCCGCGGGGATCGTAGCGGTCCATGAAGCGTCGGCCTTTTTTGTCGACGAGAAGGGCGCCTTCGCCGCGGACGGCTTCCGAGATGAGGAAGGAGCCGGCCTCGGGGTGGTAGAGGCAGGTGGGGTGGAACTGGATGAACTCCATGTTGGCGATGCGCGCCCCGGCCCGCCAGGCCATGGCCAGGCCGTCCCCGGTGGCGACGGCTGGGTTGGTCGTGTAGAGATAGACTTTGCCGCAGCCGCCGGTGGCCAGAACGACGCGGTCGCTGCGCAGGGTGGTGACCTCGCCGGTGGATTCGTTGAAGACGTAGACGCCCAGAACGCGGTCTTCGCTCGCGAAGCCCAGCTTGCTCAGCGTGATGAGGTCCACGGCCATGTGGTGCTCGAGGATGTGGATGCGCGGGTGGCTTTCGGTGGCGGAAATAAGGGCGCGCTCGATTTCGCGCCCTGTAATGTCGCGCGAATGCAGAATGCGGCGCTTGGAGTGGCCGCCCTCCTTGGTGAGGTCGAGTTCTGCGCTGGCGGAGTCTTCCGCGCTGGCCTCGTTTTCGCGAATGTCGAATTGAACGCCGAGTTCGATGAGTTCGCGGACGCGGGCGGGGCCTTCCGAGACAATGAGGCGCGTGACGGCCTCGTCGCAGAGGCCGGCGCCGGCGATCAGCGTGTCCTGGATGTGGAGTTCAAAGGAGTCCTCCGCGCTGGTCACACACGCGATGCCACCTTGGGCGTAGGCGGTGTTGGACTCCGATTTGTTCGCCTTAGTGACCAGCGCGACTTCGCCGTGTTCAGCCGCCTTGAGGGCAAAGGACAGTCCGGCGATGCCGCTGCCGATGACTACATAGTCGTATCGGGTCATGATTGGGGGCGGGATTGTGGAGGCAAACGGGGGAGGAGCGCAGTACAAAAGCGGTGTTTTCTGAGGCGCGCGGTTGCGTGCTTTAGGGAAGGCGCCAGTTTTCGTCAAAGAAGCCGGCGTCGGGGATGGCGCCGGGGGCGAGATTGTGGGGCGGGGTGGTTAGGTCGACGACGGCCCAGTCGGGGAGTTTCGGGGTTTGGAGGGCGTTGGTGGTGTCGCTTCCCTGGCGGAAGGTGAAGGTGCTGTTGAGGACAATATAGCGGTTGGGCGCCAGAGGGTTTGGGTAGACGAGGACGGGCGCGTGTGAGGCGGCGGGATAGGTGCCTTTGCCAAGCTGGAGGTCCTTACTGTCCCAACGCAGCGGGAGTTTGGCTTGAGCGGCGTTTTTCGGGCTCAGCAGCCCGGCCAGGACTTTGTTGGAACCCGGATCGCCCCAGAGAACAAGGTGGTGGCTGGCCATGATTTCGGGGGTGACGGCATGGTCGGCAATCACGCGGATTTCGCCTCGGAAAACAAGTCTCCACTGGTCGATGGCGCGTTGCATTTCGGCGCGCACCCACGCGTCGGTGGCTGGGTGGAGGGCTTTTCCGGTGGGGCTTACGAAGACGAAAGGCTCTTGGAAAGCATCATCGATGGGGCCCTGAAGGCCGTGGCGTTTGCGCAGCGCGCTCGTGGGGGTGGGCGCGATTTTCCAGGAACCGGAGGATTTGCTCAGGTGGATGGGCGAAGCGCTGGCGGTGAGCGGTTGGCCGTCGCAGGTGAGGGTCCATTGTTTTTTTGGGGCCCAGGCGGCGGGTGGGGTCAGTGTGACCTCGGTGACGCCTTTGGAATCGAAGGCGAGGGTGCCCGGACCGGTGTGTGAGGCGGTGAAGGTGGATTCTTCCCAGTGTTTTTCAAGGGCGTTGATTTCGACCCAGTCCATGCGGTTGTAGCGAAGGGTGAAGGTCGTGAGATGCACGCGCTCGGGCGAGGAGGGGGAGCCCTTCAGGGCGGCCTCATCGACTTTGGCGGCGACTTCGAGCTTGGTTTCGGGGTGATATTTGTGGCCGGTGTTGGGTCCGATGAAGTGAGGGATGGTGACCCCTTTGGCGGCGGCGGCGGCTACCATCATGTCGGCGGCCTGCTTTTGGGCGTCGATCTCGCCGGAATAGGCGACGACGGGGCGGTTGCCGAGGTTGGCCGCGTAGCCGGGGACATCGTACAGACGCCACAGGACCTGTTCCCACCAGGGCGGGACGGGTTTGTCGGGGGCGAAGACCTTGGCGTACTGGGCGGTTTCCACAAAGCCTGCGCCTGGGTTGGAGACGGCCCATTTGGAGGTGAAGTGGGCGGCAAGGTGCCAGCATCCGGCGCCGCCCATGGAGAAGCCTCTGAGGGCGATGTGGCTTGGATCGGCTTTGTACTGGGCGGTGGCGTCTTCGAGGGCTTCGAGAACATCGGTTTCGCCTGCGAATTTGAACCCGTTGCAAAAGCGGCCGTAAGGGTGGAGGACGAGCGTGCCGGGAGGGGTGAACTCGCCCTTGCTTTTCATGCGCTCGGTGAGGAAGGAGAGTTCGGTGAGTTTATCGCCGCGGCCGTGAAGCCAGATATCGAGGCGGGCAGGGGTGGCGGGTGCCACCTCTGGGACAACGATGCCGTAAGGTTGGACGGAGTTGTCGATGCGGGAGCGGAAGCCGCGGACCACGAGGCCCTTGGCTTCAGTCCACGGCGTGTTGCCCGCTTTAAGAGATTCGAGGCGACTGCGGCCTTCCTTGAGGAGGGCGGTTGCGGCTGGGATCTGTTTGAGGTCGTAAAACTGGTTCCACTCGAGGGCGCGTTGGACGGCGATGGGGAAGATTTCGACGTCGGGGAGGCGGGCGGAAAGCGCGGGGGAGAGTTTGCCTGAGCGGGCGAGGGTGTTGAAGTCCGCCTGGAGTTGGGCGAGTTCGGCAGCGAGGGCGGAGCGGTTCTCCGCAGGAATTTCGATGCCTAGCGGGGGGGATTTTGCGGTGGGCGTTTGCGAGAGACCGAGGGGCGCCAGCGCAAGGAGCAAGGCCGGGAGGAGCAGGGGGGAGGTTTTCATGGGTTTTGGAAGGGGGGGAGTCGGAAAGCGCACCGGTTTTTTGGGAGGAGGGCAAGGCTGCTGGCCCTTTTCCCGGCGTTCAATCGGAAACGGCGGGAATTCAACACGGCTTGGGAGGCCTTTATTCTGCCAGAGAATCTCGAAGGGCGTCGCCCAAAAAGTTTAACGCCAGAAGAGTCAGGCTCATGGCGGTCGCTGGAAAAAGCAAAAGCCACCAGTGGCTTTGGACTGGGTTGAGGGCGGTGGCGCCATCGCTCAGCAAAGTGCCCCAACTGGCCTGAGGGGCTTGGACTCCCATCCCCAGAAACGAGAGGAAGGATTCGTCCAGAATGACGGCGGGAACGGTCAGGGTGAGGTAAACAACAATGACGCCGGAGAGGTTTGGAAGCAGGTGTCTGAGGAGAATCCGCACCGGGCTTTGTCCAAGCACACGGGCCGCTTCGACGAAGGGAAGGGTTTTGAGGGTCAAGACCTGGCCACGAACAATTCGAGCCATCGTGAGCCATTCGATGCAGCCCAGTGCCAGAATGAGAATCGCGATTTTGCTATAACCCACCCAGCGACCGCCCTGGAAGGAGGCCAGGTTCCGCTGGAGCCAGGGATCGATGAGGAAGCCGGCGAGGATGATCAGGATGAGCCTGGGTACGGCGTAAAGAACATCCACCAGACGCATTAGCAGGGCGTCCAGCCGCCCGCCTGCGTAACCCGCCAGCAGGCCGACGCTGGTGCCGATGAGCAGACTCACCGCCGCTCCGGTAAAGCCCACCAAAAGGGAGATGCGCGCGCCTTCGAGGGTGCGCGCAAGAAGATCACGGCCGTTGAGGTCTGTGCCGAAAGGATGCTCCGCTCCGGGGGGGCGGAAGGTTTGAAGGGAGGTGAGATGGGGGTCGTGGCTCAGGAAGATGGGGAGAAACACCGCGGCAACCAGGACCGCAAGCAAGAGCGACAGAGATGCGAGCGCAGTTGGTTTACGAAACAGGCGGCTCAGGAGGCCTGGCCGGAGGGAGATTGGTTGCTTCATGGGGTCAGGCTTCCAAACGGATGCGGGGGTCTAGCCACGTGTAAAGAAAGTCTACCAGAAGGTTCATTCCCATGAGTAGAACACAGTAGACGAGGACAACGCCGCCCAAAAGGAAGACGTCGCGGTTGAGGATGGCGTTGACAAAAAATGAACCGGTTCCGGGCAGGTTAAAAATGGTTTCAACCACAATGGAGCCGGTCAAAAGTTGGGCGGCAAGCGGGCCAAGGTAGGAGACGACCGGGAGCAAGGCGGTTTTGAGGGCGTGGACGTAGACGACGCGGTTTTCAGAAAGGCCTTTGGCACGGGCGGTGCGCAGGAAGGGGGCTTGGAGCGTTTCGAGAAGGGAGGTTCGCGTCAGGCGCGCGATGGAAGCGATGGCGGGGCCGGCGAGCGTGATAGCCGGCAGCAAAAGGCTCGAGGCAGAGGTCCATCCCCCCACGGGTAGGAGGCCCAGGTGAAGCGAGAAGACCAGAACCAGAAGCGGACCGGCCACAAAGGTGGGGATGCTGATCAACAAAAGAGCGAGTAACATGGCGGCGCTGTCCGAAACGGTGCCGTGCCTGATGGCTGCGATGCTCCCGAGCCAGACTCCCAAGGTGGTTGCCAGCAAAAAGGCGGCGCTTCCCAAAAGGGCGGAGAGGGGAAGGCTTTGTGCCAGAAGATCCCGGACGGAACGGTCCCTGTATTTGGTGGAAAGACGGAGGTCGCCCTTGAGGACATCGGAAAGGTACTCGACGTATTGCTGGCCGAGGGAGCCGTCGAGATGGTATTTGGCGAGGAGCTGCTGCTCGATGGCAGGCGGCAACTTGCGTTCGCGGGTGAAGGGGCCGCCCGGGGCGAGGCGAATGAGAAAAAAGGTCAGGGAGAGCACGCAGAAGAGCACTCCGGCCATGGAGGCGAGGCGGCGGAGGAGAAAAGAAAGCATGGGTGGTAGGAAAAAAGATGGGTTCAGTTTCAGCAAACGGCCTGTTCTTCTAAACCTTTCGCGGTGCAGGTTGCCACCTTGGACCGAATGCGGCTAGTGTAGGCTCAAACATGGCCGTGCAATATAAGGATTATTATGAGGTTCTCGGAGTTGCCAAGACGGCTCCCCAAGAGGAGATACGGAAGGCTTTCAGAAAATTAGCCCGGGAACATCATCCGGATGTGGCCAAGGACAAGAAAACTTCCGAAGCGAAGTTTCGCGAGATCAACGACGCCTACGAGGTTTTGGGAGATCCTGAGAAGCGAAAAAAATACGACGAACTGGGGGCGAATTGGAACTCCACGGCAGGGAGGGGCGGCCACGCGCATCCGGGTTGGGGGGGGATGAAGACGCCCTCGGGGGCGGATTATGGGAATTTCAACGAATTTTTCGAGGCGTTCATGGGCTCGAACCAGCCGCGAGGAGCGGGCCGCCGGGCTCGGTCGGAGGAGACGACCCGGGCGCAAAACGTGGAGACGGAAGTACACGTGAGCGTGGAGGAGGTTCTGCGGGGGGTGAAAAAGAAGATCACGGTGCGCCTGCCCGGACGGCCTGCGGGGGAGGTGGTGGAAGTCGGGGTGCCGGCAGGGATGGTTCCCGGGCACAAGGTTCGCATTAAGGGCAAGGGGCTCCACGGGGGTGATTTGCTCTGCAAGGCGGTGCTCCAGCCTCATGCGATGTATACCGTGGATGGGGGCGATTTGCTTAAGACGGCGCGAATTCCGGTTTGGATAGCGGTTTTGGGCGGCACGGTGGAGGTTCGGACTCCGGACGGGGAGATTCGTTTGAAGGTGCCTGCGGGGACGCAGCCTGGGAAGCGGTTCAGGTTGGGAGGGCGCGGGTTGCCGATGAGTGGCAAGAAGCGAGGGGATTTTATTTTGGAAATTCAGGTGGTGGTTCCTGAAGCGTTGAGTTTGGAAGCGCGGGCTTGCTGGGTAAAGCTCCAGGAATTGAGCGAGGGGCTCTAAGCCCTCTGTGCGGGCCTGAAACCGCCCCTTGCCGGGTGTAAATGTCCCTCAATGGTGTGTGCATCCCTTATTGAGGCGTGCAAATGCCACTTACGGGGGCTGTCGCTTTGATTGAAACAGGGTGTCTTAGAGGCTCTGTGCTGGACGTTCGGGCTTTGGTGTCGCAAAACCGTCAAGGGACACCCTTCTTCAAACTGAGGGTGCCCAATATTTCACACATGAAGAACCCTGTACGTATTGCTGTGACCGGCGCCGCCGGTCAAATTGGTTACTCCCTATTGTTCCGGATCGCTTCTGGCGCCATGTTTGGCCCTGAGCAGCCTGTGGAACTGCATCTTTTGGAAGTGCCCGGCGCTTTGGGCGCCTTGGAAGGCGTGGTGATGGAGTTGGATGACTGCGCATTCCCTCTTTTGAAGAAGGTGGTGGCAACCGCCGATCTAGACGAAGGGTTCAGGGGGGTCAACTGGGCCTTGTTGGTCGGGTCGGTTCCTCGCAAGGCCGGGATGGAGCGCAACGATTTGTTGCACATCAACGGTAAAATTTTCACGGGTCAGGGTCAGGCTATCCAGCGCAACGCCGCTTCGGACGTGCGCGTCCTGGTGGTGGGGAATCCGTGCAACACCAACTGCCTCATCGCGATGAACAATGCAAAAGAAGTGCCCTCCGAGCGCTGGTTTGCCATGATGCGCCTGGATGAAAACCGCGCCAAATCTCAGCTCGCGAAGAAGGCCGGCGTGGATGTTTCCAAGGTCACCAACATGACCATTTGGGGCAACCATTCCGCCACCCAGTATCCGGACTTTTTTAATGCGCGGATCAACGGCCAGCCCGCCACGGAAGTGATTAAGGATCACGCTTGGTTGGAGGAGGCTTTTATTCCGACGGTGCAGCAGCGCGGTGCGGCGATCATTAAGGCGCGCGGGGCTTCTTCGGCGGCCTCGGCGGCGAACGCTATTGTTGATTCGGTGCGTTCGGTGGTGACACCGACAGCGGACGGGGACAGTTACAGCCTGGCGATTTGCTCCCGGGGCGACTACGGGGTGGAGGCGGGGTTGATTTCCTCCTTTCCGATGCGTACGGCCCAGGATGGGGGCCTTGAAGTGGCAAAATGGGTCCCAATTAGCGGATTTTCGCGTTCTCGGATTGACTCCTCGGTCGCTGAGCTTCAAGAGGAACGTGAACTTGTGAGGGACTTGCTAGGCTAAGGGGCGTGGCGTGCTCACCTAGAGAAGTTTACAATCTGAAATAAGGCCTAAAGCACATGCCGGGGCGGACCGATTAAAGAAATCGGGATTGCCAAGGTCGGTGTCGGGAGCCTAAAGCAGCAACCCGCAACTCACCAATAACCCAAATATTTCTGTTTTTATGTCGGAAAAATCCATCGAAGATAAAGTCAAAGACATCATAGTCGAACAACTGGGAGTCAACCCAGAGCAAGTCACCGCCGCTGCCTCCTTTATTGGCGATCTGGGGGCGGATTCCCTGGACACCGTTGAACTGGTGATGGCGTTCGAAGACGAGTTTGGTGTCGAAGTGCCGGATGAGGACGCGGAAAAGCTCCAAACGGTCAACGACGTCGTGAAATACATCGAAGACAAGACCTCCTAGGCCGAAGGGTTACAGGATTTTCTAGAAATTATTAGAAAGAGAGGCACAGGGGAAACCTTGTGCCTCTTTGTTTTTTGAAATCGATGTCGTCTCTGGGACCAAAGTGGGTTAAGAGAAAGCTAGGCAACTTTAGACAAGACAGAATGAAAATTTCAAAAACAGCGCAAACCGGAGGGCCTCTGAGTGAGAAGCTGGCTTTGCATCTCCCCTTTGGTCTGATTGGGTTGAGGGAATTGACGCACTTTGAACTCGAACCCGCGGGGGAAGGAATGCCGTTTCAGGTGCTCCGGGCCGAGGGCGGCGGTTTTTTTGAGTTTGTCGTAATCGACCCGACGGTGCTGTTGGAGGGGTACACTTGTGTGTTGAGGGACGAGGACGTGGAGTCTTTGCGGATCAGACGCATCGAAGATGCGCTTGTATTAAACATCGTGGCCATCCATTCGCATGATCCTCAATTTGTGACAGTCAATTTGGTGGGGCCGATTGTTGTCAATCGTGCGACATTGATTGGGCAGCAGGTGATTCTCGCCAACAGCGCGGAATTTTCAACCGACCACGTGTTGGTCGATCACCGGCCCTCTCGAGAGCCACAGGCGCCGTAGCAGGAGGCCTATTATGTTAGTCCTTAGCAGACGCGAGGGGGAGAGCATCATGATCGGTGACAGCATCGAGGTGTGTATCACTAGGATCGATCAGGATGCCGTAAAGATAGGGATTATCGCTCCGCGTGAGATGCCTGTTTTCCGGGATGAGGTGTACCGGCGTATTCGCGAATCCAACTTGAGCGCCGTGCGGCCGGGGGGAGTGGTGCTTCCCCAGATTCAAATTGTGAAAAAGTCCTTTTAGTTTTTCGCCTGTCCTCAGGACTTTCTGCGAGGGGGGGCTAGCGCCTGAATCGCCGGTTGCGGAAACTCTGGAGCGCGACGAACCCAACAAACGCGCCTAAGATCCAAACCCAGGGGCGGTGTGGGGAAAGCCAGAAGACTTGGGCTGGGGTTTTTAGATCCAGTTGGTTGAGGACAACGCGGCGCCCCCCCTCTAGGGAGGGGCCCGCTATGAGGATGCCAACGGTCGAGTCAGGAGTGAGTCCGTCGAGGTCAAGGACAACCTGCCCCAGTTTGGTCGTCTTGATCGTAAGATCTTTGAGGGGGGTCCACACCATTTTTATTTGCTCGTTTGCTGTGATTTCGCTGGAGCGTATGAGTGCCGAAATTTGATTTGGGGAAACATCGCTTGGAGGCGGGATCGTGAGTCTTACGGAGTGGGCGGTCAGGTGGCTGACGAAAATATTGTTCGCAACGATGCCGGGCATGAAGGCATTGCGAATGTTTTTGAGGATATTGAGGTCGAGGGAGGGGGCCGTGGTTGAATCTTTTTTGCGTTTCCGATCAAGAATCGACGGAGGGAAGTAGGGGGCTTCGGGAAGGGGGGATGGGTTGGGGGTTGGTGCGGCCAAATCTTTGAGGCTCACAGCCGCGGTGCCGCGCTGAGGGGTTGAGGCTGGAGAGGATTCCCTGAATGGGTCGGGAAGCAGGGGTTTTCGGACTGTGAGTTTGATGGATTGGGTGGTGCCGCCGCCAAGGAGGGGGTGAATCTGCAGCGTACCGTCTTGTTTGGGGAGGGGCTTGGTGGGGGCCGTCACGTGCAGGCTGAGGGCCTCGCCGGGTGCGAGGGTGAATTCGGCGGCGTTTGAAGGAGACTCGTTTGGAAGGCTGAATTTAAAGGGATCGCTCGTTTGAACCGTCCATTTTCCAGTGCGCCCCCCCTCATTCCAGACGGTGAGGGCTTTTCCGTGGGCGGCGACCCAGATTCGTTGGAGGTTGGAAAGGCCGCCGAGTGCGGGCCCGAGGGCGGACGTGCGCCATAACAAAAAACGGTGCCTGTTTTGGCTGCCGCGGAGGGTCAGTTTGCCAATCTGCTCTACCGGAGTCAGGCTTGCAGTCGTAATGGGTACGAGGATGGTTTGCCGAGACTCGATCCAAACGCCGTAGGGGTGAGCAAGAGCCGGTTCGGACTCGAACTGGATCCACTCGCGCAAATCCGTTTGGTTTGTGAGGATCAAAGTTGCGGCCCTCATCGGGGGGTGAGTTACCCGCAGGAGGATGGGATCTGGGGTGGCCTCAATCCAGTCCTCCACTTTCGCTAAAAGAAAAACCGAGCGGGTGGTGCCGGATGAAAAACGGATTTCGCCTTCCATGGAACCGGTGCTTTTTGGGCTGAAGAGGAGGGGAAAGGTTGCAGTTTGTCCGGGCTCTATCTCATAGGTTTGGGATCCTTCGGCAAAGGACCATTCTCCCGTGACCGAAAGGCTTCCTGCCGCCACGGTGTCCCCTGAATTGCGGATTTCCAGGGGCATTTCGCGGGACTGGCCCGTTTGGAGGATGCCGAAGTTGAGGTGGTGCGGGGTCTCCAGGCGGGGGCCGATGTCCTTGATGGAAATGACCGCGATGGACTCCGAGGAAGTGCCTCTGGAATTGGAGACGACAAATTTAAAGGAGTCGGAGGTGATTTCGCGCTCCTGGGGGGGGGTGTATTCCACCTCCGCCCATTCTCTTGAGATCTGAGGGAGAAGCTTTGCCGTGCCGTGTTCGGGTTCCCCCCGGAGAATAAAGGTGGCGGGTTCCTTTTGAAGGCCCCGCACGCGCAGGAAAACGCGAACCTTTGATCGGCCTACAAGCGCCAGTTTGACGGGCGCAGGCATGGGCGGGGCGTTTTCGAAGGTGCCTATTTTGCGGTCGTCGAGGACGGTTCTGCGTTCTCCTAAACCTTTGCCTTGAACGGCGGGAAATCCAAATAACAACGCCCCGATGCAAAGGAGGGCAGTGGGCGTTAGGTATTTCATCGGGATTTCGGTTTTTAAGCTAAGGGTTGATGAGGATGCGAGCAAGCAGTTGGACGCGGCTTCCCTGGAGACGGGGTGCTTGCACAGAGGCCCTCGCGGGTTCAAAGTCAGGCATGGAAGCACCCCTGCCTCTTGTGGGCATTATCATGGGCAGCGTGTCGGATTGGGAAACCATGCGGCACGCCGCCGAAGCACTTGAAAGTTTTGGGATCGCGCACGAGCGCAGGGTCGTCTCGGCCCACCGGACGCCTGAACTCATGGCCGAGTACGCCCGAACCGCCTCCGACCGGGGTCTGCATGTGATTATCGCCGGGGCCGGTGGCGCCGCCCATTTGCCCGGGATGGTCGCCGCCCTAACGTGCTTGCCCGTTCTGGGCGTGCCTGTGGAGAGCAAAGTGCTACGCGGCGTGGACTCGCTTCTTTCCATTGTCCAGATGCCGGCTGGTATTCCGGTGGGCACGCTGGCGATCGGCCCGGCCGGAGCGCGGAATGCGGCGCTTCTGGCGGCCTCCATTTTGGCGCTTCACGACGGGGCGCTTCGGGACAAACTCGAGGCGTTCCGCTCCTCCCAGACGGCACAGGTTCTAGCGGCGGAACTGCCGCCGTCCGCGTTATGACGTCTTCCACTGTCTTTTTACCGGGAAGCACGGTCGGAGTGATGGGAAGCGGCCAGTTGGGGCGGATGTTTGCAATCGCGGCAAGGCGGATGGGCTACAGGATCCACACCTTCAGTCCCGAACGGGACACTCCCACGGGGCAGGTCGCTGATGTGGAGGTTTGTGCCGGATACGGGGACGAGGCTGCGGTGCGCGCCTTCGCGCAGGGCGTGGATGTGCTCACGTTTGAATTTGAAAACGTGCCGGTTCAGTCCGTGGATTGGGCGGCCGAACACTGCGTGGTGCGGCCCTCGGGCCGGGTGCTGCACGTTTGCCAACACCGGTTGCGTGAAAAGGAGTTTTTGAAGGCCGCGGGCTTGCCTCTGCCCGACTTTGCCCCCGTGGACAGCCTCGACTCCCTGCGCGCGGCCGTAGCAAGGCTCGGGACGCCCTCGGTATTGAAAACGGCAGCTTTCGGATACGATGGCAAGGGGCAGCGCAAGATCATGCCTGATTCCAATTTGGGCGAAGCCTGGGCGGGGTTTGAGGGGCAGGCCGCAGTTCTGGAGGCGTGGGTTCCTTTTGAGCGCGAGATTTCTGTGCTCGTGGCGCGCTCTGTTGCGGGTGAAACCGCCGTCTATCCGGTGTGTGAAAACGTCCACACCCATCACGTGCTTGATCTGACTCTGGTGCCGGCGCGGATCAGCCCGGAGGAAGCGCGCCTGGCCTTGCAGTTGGCGGAACGCGCTGCGGTCGCGCTGGACTTGGTGGGTCTGCTGGCCGTGGAGATGTTTCTGCTCGCGGACGGACGGATTCTGATCAACGAACTTGCGCCACGCCCCCACAATTCCGGCCACTTTTCCTTCGACGCCTCCATCACCAGCCAGTTCGAGCAGCAACTGCGTGCCGTGTGCGGACTGCCGCTTGGCGCCACCGATTTGTTGAGGCCCGCCGCGATGGCCAACTTGCTGGGCGATGTTTGGGCCAATGGGGAGCCGGACTGGGCCGCCGCCGCCGCATTGCCGTCCGTGAAGATCCATCTCTACGGAAAAGCCGAGCCAAGGCCGGGGCGGAAGATGGGGCATCTCGTGGCGCTTGGAAATTCTTTGGAGGAGGCTACCGAGCAGGTGTGCGAAGCGCGGCGCCGGTTGGTGCGGCGCTGAATTGTCCGGCGAAAATGCAAACGCGCGTTTTTTCATGCCTGGAGCCGTTGGCTTTGGCGGCGGCCGTGGAGGTGGCCTGTGAGATTCTACATCAGGGAGAGGTCGTGGCGCTGCCGGCAGAAACCGTCTACGGTCTGGCGGGTGATGCGCTAAATCCGGCCGCCGCCGCTCGCATTTTTGAGGCGAAGGAGCGGCCCTTTTTCGACCCGCTCATCTGTCATCTTCCCGACAGCGGGTGGCTGGAGGAGTTCACGGACGTCCCGCGCGCCCTCAGGCCCCAGGTGGACCGTCTGGTGGCCGCCTTCTGGCCCGGTCCCCTGACTTTGGTTTTACCCAAACGCAGCTGCGTGCCGGACTTGGTGAGTTCAGGGCTGTCCACGGTGGCCGTGCGCTGGAGTGCGCACCCTTTGTTTCAGGCGGTGCTTGACCGGTTTGGGCGTCCCCTGGCCGCCCCCAGCGCCAACCGGTTTGGGCGGATCAGCCCCACCACGGCGGCGCATGTTTTCAGCGAACTCAACCAACGCATCCCGCTGGTGCTCGACGGCGGCCCGACATCTCACGGCGTGGAGTCCACGATCGTGGCCCCCGGGGTGGACGGCTTGAGAATTCTGCGGAGCGGGCCTGTGACGCGAGAGCAGTTGGCGTCCTTTGGGGAAGTCGTCGAGGGTGTTGGGAATGAAGCGGCCCCTGAGGCTCCGGGCCAGCTTAAGAGCCACTATGCGCCGCGCACGCCTCTGGAGTTGCTGGAAGCGGGAGCAAGTCTGGCGCCGGGGAGCGGGGCAATCCTGAAGGCAGGGTTGCTGGCGTGGCGGGCCGCCCGTCCGGGGTTCGGCGCAACGGAAGTTTTGAGCACGCGGGGGGATCTTGTGGAAGCCGCATCGGCCTTGTTTGCGGCTCTTCGAAGGCTGGACGAGTCTGGACTGGAGCGGATTTACGCGGAGCGCGTCCCGCAGGAGGGGTTGGGGGCGGCGATCAACGACCGCCTTCAGCGGGCGGCGGCTTCGGGGTGAATCCTGAGGGTTGCCAACAATTCGGCAGTAGCGGGGACACACTGATTCCAAGCCGATTGATGCGTCGCTGAATACTTCAAAGTGCACCACCAATGTTCGAATCAAAGTGCACCAATTTAAATTGTTCGTATTTAATGGATTATAGCGAACGACGGCTGGCGGTTTTTGGGTCTAGGGTCTGAATCCGAACGTGTTGATGCAGTCCCGTATGAGACTGGTTTTTCACGGCTTTGCTGATGCGGTACATGGTAAAGTGGACCTTCTGGAATTCAGGCCTTCATTGATTTTTATAAGTCCTCGGAGATATCAAGTCCGTCCGGGCATCGGAACGAGTCTCCGGATTTTTCCCGTATGCTTTCATCTTGAGTTACCGAGGGAAAACAAGTGAGCCCTGAAATAGCTCTCATTGTTACGCCTTCGTGGCGTGGTGTTAGACACAAGAATGTAACTGTCAAACGGTTGATATAAAGGGGCAACCCGGGCAATTTCCTGCGCTTTATGCGCAAGATTACTGCTTCCTTACTAGTCCTGCCGTTCATCGGCTTAACCGCTTACGCCGTTTCCTACACGACGCCAAACCTCGATACGACAGCTGTTGGTGCCTCACGGAGTGTCACGTTCGAGGGTGCGACCTTCGTCAACCAAGGGTTGGTTGGAGTGGGGGTTTTTGCGGCGAATACGATCGATGGTTTAGGAGATACGCTTGGATCATTTTCTTCCTTCAAGGTGGATCTTTCTTCCTGGCGCAAAACGTTAAATGGTTCGTACGCGGGTTCTCTTTTCACCCTCCCGGACCGTGGTTACAATGTGGCGGGACTGATTGCGTACGCCGCGCGCGTCCAGAAGTTCGATTTGAGCTTCACGCCTGACTACACCACCAACGTTGTTTCTCAGACGCAGCTTTCGTTGACATTCCGAGGCACGACGGCGCTGAAAGACTTCAACGGAAACACCTCCACGGCGGTCAATCCCACGGGTACGGGACCGATCGGCGGATATTCGCCCGTTCCCACGGCGAATGGTTTGCTTTCAATCGACGGCGAGGGGTTGACGCTTCGATCTGATGGTTCTTTTTACGTGGCGGATGAATACGGAGCCACCGTTTACAACTTCGATAAGAACGGAAACATGAAAGGCATCATCGTCCCGCCGAAGGCTCTGATCCCGCAGTTTTCCAGCGCCACGTACTCGGGGTTTAACACGGACGCGGCAGCGATCGCCGTTCAGACTGGTGGACGTCGTGATAACCAGGGCCTTGAGGGGGTTACACTGACTCCGGACGGTCGTTATTTGGTGACATTACTCCAGAGTGCAACCCGGCAGGATAATCCGGACAACGCGGACCAAAACCGGACCTTTACGCGGCTCATGGTGTACGATACCTCCACTTCGGCGACGCCCACCAGTCCGACCGGGCATTACTTGGTGGAGCTTCCCAGCTATCGCAATAGCGGGAACGGGTCGGCGGCAAACAAGACCGCGGCACAATCTGAAATTGTGGCACTCTCTTCGACCTCATTTCTTGTGTTGTCGCGCGATGGCGCGGGCAATGGATCTGCCAACATCACCAATCCTGCTGTTTTTAAATCTGTGGTTCTTTTGTCCACAACGGGCGCGACGAATCTTGCGGGCACGACCTACGAGACGAGCTATACTCCTGCGACGGCTCTGGCCGGAGGAGTACTGGCGCCCGCCACCGGAATCGTGGCGGCGAAGACAACAGACTTCGTCAACATATTAAACGTAAAGCAACTGGCTCGGTTCGGCTTGAATCTGAACGTGGGGGCGACTACCTCGGCTTCACCTGTGAGCTCGAATTCGATTGGAGAAAAGTGGGAGGCGCTGAGCATTGTGCCGGCACTGGATCCTTCCGCTCCAAGCGACTATTTTCTCTTGGTTGGAAACGACAACGACTTCATTACGAAAAACGGCACCATGCTGGGGACAGCCTACGACGCTGTGGGCACGAGCACTTCGGTAGCCGAGAATGTGAACAGAATACTGGTCTATCGTGTGACGCTTCCCGGTTATGTGGATCCGGGTCTGATTGATGCCGCCACGGCAACCGCTCCCGTGACAATGGCCCGTACAAAGCGTGTGGTTGAAAGCCTCGGTGGAAACTTCGGGGGCTTCCTCAACCGGCGTATCAGCAGTTCGGCGCGTCTCGCCGCGCCTTCCCTCGCGCTGGCTTTCAGTGGCGTCAACAAGGTGGTGCTGGGCGATACTTCCGCGCAAGGACTCACCGGTGCCAGCGCGACCGGTGACGATTCACGCCTGAGCTGGTGGATGGACGGATCCTTCCGCAGCGTCTCCGAGGGTGCTCTGGATTCAGCTCCCTCATTGGACTCTCATTCCACAGCAGGCGCTCTCGGATTGGAGTGGTCACTCAATTCGTCCCTCTCTCTCGGTCTTGGCTTGGGGGTTCAGGGTGGTTCCTCAAAAGGTGCGGATGAATCCAAGGTCGATTACACGGGGAACAGTCTGACCTCCTATTTGGTGGGGCGCACTGCGAGAATGTTTGGCAGCCTCGCGATGACCGTTGGCCTTCAGGATTTCAGCAAAATCGAGCGCGCTGGAGCGTATGGCGGCACATCCACTGGGGCGACCGATGGTCGCAGCGTCACTCTGGAAGGGAACATTGGCGGCACGGTGTCGGAGTTCAGTGGCTGGACAGTCGTCCCAGTGATCGGCTTATCCCATAGTTGGATGAAAGTGAACGCCTATGCCGAGAGCGGCGGGTTTGGACCTCTCTCCTACCAGGACCAGAGTTTCAGTCGCAGCGCTGGGAGTGCTTCGGTTGAACTTGCTCGTGCCTTCCCCTTGCGCAGTGGCAGCGTGACGCCTTTTGTTCGCGGCGGGTTTGACAAAGAGTTCGGAAGTGACGCGAAGGCCAGCACCGTCAGTATCGCATCCGGTTCCGGAGCGGGAACGTCCGTCAGCGTCAGCCTTCCTTCGAGTGCCCGTGACTATGTGAGCGGTTCGGTGGGCACCCGCTGGAAACTGGGCAAATTTGACGCTGAAGTATCCTACGAGCATCGGACTGGCGATAGCGGGTATCGTGAAAATCGCGTGAACGTAGGGTTGTCTTCCTCGTTCTAAGCACAACAGAATTAGTTTTATAAAGGGGGCGCCACGGTGATGGTGCCCCCTTTTTGTTTTCAGGCGATCGAATCCACTGGGTTCAAGACATTGCTCTTCGCCCGATGGCCGCATCGGTCTTTGCAGTAAGGGTTCCACGCTTATAAAAAATGACTCTGAGCCCAATTTTAAACTGGGACGTTCACTCGTGCAGTTTATCCAAAAGGTAGCGCATCTCTTTGACTTTACTCCTTCCGGGAGGAAGCTCCCCAGACCCGAAGTCAACGGCGCCGAAGAGACCGATCGCACTGTCTCGGCGGCCGCAGGTCAGGCGGGCATTGATGTGCGAGGCCTTCTGGAGGCGAAGTTTGGAGATCGGAATTTGGAGGATATCGCCGAGACGGTTCCGGGCGCCTATCCTCAACGCATCCCTACCTTATCATCGACACCCCGTGGAATGAGGAGCGCGTGCTCGCTTGGGTGAGCGCTCAGGCAGATGGCATGCTTGGGGGACCCCGCAAAGTGACCTCATCATTGATGAGAGTGCCTTCACTAAAAAAGGGGCCTCCTCTGCAGGGGTGGCGCGGCAATGCAAAGGCCGGATCGGCAAGGTCGACAACTGCCAGGTTGGAGTATTCGCCGCTTTGGCAGCGGCTCAGCGCGCAACCTTGGTGGAGGGGCGCTTGTATCTGCCGCAGGAATGGTACGAGAGTTCCGCGCGTTGCAATACGGCTAGGATTCCAGAAGCGCAGCGTGAGTTTAAAACTAAGGCGCAGATTGCATTAGAAATGGTGCGCGCCCGGCGCAAGCGTAACGTGCGCTTTAATTGGGTGAGTGTCGACGGGGGCTATGGCAAAGAGCCCGCTGGCGGGGGAGGCAAAGGGGTATGACGTATGGTGCGACGGATGAATTTGGATTTCGAGCCGTGGATAAGCCGGTCCACATACATGATCTTAATGCAACGATCCTTCACCAATTCGGGTTAAACCACGAGAGGCTCACCTGGCGGCAACAGGCGCGCGATTACCGTCTCACCGACGTTGCAGGAAATGTGGTGAAGGACATTCTCGCTTAGGGTTTGCCGAAGCCACCATAGGTATTGAAATGATAGCACGTGCTTTTCGGCCAGTTCCACTGTCGGCGTGCGCCTTATTGTCGCGGGGCGCGACGTGCTCATTCCAGCGCCTCCCTTGCGGTTTTTTGTTTCAATCCGCGCCCCCCGTGCGGGGGGCGACTGCATGTCCAAAACACTAGCAACCCTCACCTCCGTTTCAATCCGCGCCCCCCGTGCGGGGGGCGACGCGACGGGATGCGAGGAGCAGTGCAGATTTGTGGTTTCAATCCGCGCCCCCCGTGCGGGGGGCGACCCGCTGATGGCAGTTTGTGGACGTGGTCAGCACGCGTTTCAATCCGCGCCCCCCGTGCGGGGGGCGACTCCCGGTGGTTGCCGACATCATTCAGCTCGCTGTTTCAATCCGCGCCCCCCGTGCGGGGGGCGACGAACCCAAGCATCCTCCCCCTTGAAATGGTCGAGTTTCAATCCGCGCCCCCCGTGCGGGGGGCGACTAGCACGGACGCGAACGCGTACAGCGTTGCCGTTGTTTCAATCCGCGCCCCCCGTGCGGGGGGCGACGAACTCGCGGTTCGAGTCCCACCCTCTGTGAACCCACTCCAACAGAGTAATTTGGACATCCCAATACATCCTTGACGACGGTGGACATTATGACTTTCTTTATGACTAATGGCAAGCCTCCACAGACAGCTCCGGTCCCCCTACTGGTACGCCG
>CANJZW010000073.1 GCA_947479475.1 Chthoniobacteraceae bacterium | reverse complement strand
GTGGGGTGGGGTCTATTTGAGCCGCAAGTTGGCGGGAATGGTTACGGTCGCCCTACGGGCTCCCTACACCAATCCCGCCAACTGATCGTTGTAGCGTAAATAAAGTCGGCCGTGAGGACACGAATTCAGAAACAAAGGGGAAAGGCCGGCCTTCTGCGTGAAATCAAAGCGAAGGAGAGGAATGCGAAAGCGAACTCGCCGGCAAGGGCACGGTCTCAGGCTCCAGCAGCGCCTTGCGAAGCATGTTCATAGAGGTCTGTACCACGAGATGTTTGAAAGTCTGGCGTTCCGTATGAAATCGGTGTTTTTCAACGATCGTGGGCCTGCCTTTGCGGGCAAGGGCAATGTAAACGGTTCCGGTGGGCTTTTCTTCGGTTCCACCGGATGGCCCCGCAATTCCAGTCGTCGACAGCGCGTAATCCGCGTCTGCCGCGCGTAGCGCACTTTGCGCGAGCGCCTCCGCAACAGGTGCGCTCACTGCCCCATGTGCGAGCAGCAGGCTCTCGGGGACCCCGAGTTTTGCCTTCGCTTCATTCGCGTAGGTCACAAAGCCGGTTCCAAACACGGCCGAACTCCCGGGGACATTTGTGATTTGGTTGGCCAGCGCGCCGCCAGTACAACTCTCCACCGTGGCGAGGGTTTGTTTTTTTAGGGTGAGTTCCGCAACCAGCCATGTCTCAAGGTTGCGGGCGTTTTCGGGCAACACAGAATCGCCAAAGCTTTCCTTCAGGAGGGCCGCTGCCGCCTCCAATTGGTTTTGAGAGCCAATAATTCTCACGTCCACTTCCCCGGGGCGCGCGCAGTAACCGGGCTCAATTCCTAGCGCGATGAGACGTTCCCCAATTTTTTCTTCCACGATCGATTCCGGTACCCCGACGACCCTCCACGTTTGCATGCCCTTCGCGGGCCCTTCTGGGAGAAGCGCCCGGAGACGCGGGAGCACCTCGTTTTCCACCATCGGTTTTAATTCCCGCGGCGGACCCGGAAGCAGGAACAAGTGAGGGGAGCGGTTGCCATCGGCCAAAGCCATCGGTGCGAAGTAGAGGCCGGGTGCCGTCCCATGGCTGTTGTGAAGAATCTCTGAGGCCTGAGGACGCTGTGCCTGTCTTAGGATACGCTTATTTGTGGGAATGTTCCGCGTTGCGAGTCGTTCTTCGATGACTCTGGCGATCTCATTGTCGATCTCCAAGGTGAGGCCGAGAAGTTCGGCTGCGATATCCCGGGTGAGGTCATCGGTGGTCGGCCCCAATCCTCCAGTGATAATCACGATGTCAGATCGTCCGAAACTTTCGGCCAGTGCTTCTCTGATCAGTGGGCCATCAGGAACGGTCACTTGGCGGCTGATTACAAGGCCGACGGGCCAGAGGGCTTCGGCAAGATACTGTAGATGAGTGTTTACCACCTGCCCCAGAAGTAGCTCTGAGCCTGTATTAATTAATTCGACACGCATGAAATGAAGGATGAAGGCTGAAGCCTTTTGTAGAGTCTATACGGTCCGCTCGATTGGGCCAATACGTGGCAGGAAAAAAACGGGCATCTTTGTGTTGTCTGCCTTTTCATTTCAGCCTCTTGATGGTTGAAATGAGCACAACTTATGAAGTCTAGCGTTCTCTCTCTTGTCACTTGCGCCAGTGCGGTTGCTTTATTATCGCCCCTTTGTACCAGTCATGCGGTTGATGCCAAGCCGTTGCGGATTTTGATCGTGGACGGGCAGAATAATCACAATTGGAAGGCAACAACGCCTGTGCTGCTGGAAACGCTCTCGCGGAGTGGGCGGTTTGAAGTGATTGTGAGTACCGCGCCTGCAAAGGGACAGTCGCAGGAGGTTTGGAATCAATGGAACCCTAATTTCGAGGGTTTTGCGGCAGTCGTTAGCAACTATAATGGGGAACTGTGGCCCGAGCCTGTGCAGCGCGCTTTTGAAGGATATGTCTCAAAAGGCGGTGGATTTGTGTGTGTCCACGCCGCCAACAATTCGTTTCCTGAATGGCTGGAATACAACAAAATGATCGGTCTTGGTGGTTGGGGGGGACGGAACGAAAAAAATGGACCTCTCGTGTATCGGAAGGATGGATCGGTAGTGCGGGACACTGCGCCGGGCAACGGTGGCGGTCACGGCCCGCAGCACGAGTTTACCGTGGAACTGCTCGATAAGGACCATCCCATTACGAAGGGGCTTCCCATTAAATGGAAACACACCTCCGATGAATTGTATCACGCCCTTCGCGGCCCGGCTGAAAATTTAAATTTGCTTGGGGTCGCACACAGCCCTGTCACTCAGCGGGATGAACCCATGTTAATCACGCTCTCTTACGGGAAGGGGCGCGTGTTTCACACGCCCATGGGACATTCGGACGTTTCGATGAAATGCGCCGGGTTTCAGACGGTGCTGGAGCGCGGCACGGAATGGGCGGCCTCGGGTGCCGTGACCATTCAGGTTCCTAAAGATTTCCCCTCGGAAGAGGCGACGGCTCCAAGGAATTGATCGCAGCATAGCCGTGTCTGCTCACTGCTTTACCTCTGCCGTCCCATTGAATTTTCATGATTGACGCCATTGTTTTCGATATCGGTAACGTTCTTCTGCGCTTTGATTTCGGGCTCGCAATTCAGCGTATTGCTCCATTTTGTGAGGCGCCCCCTGCAAGGATCCCAGAGCTGCTGGAGCCTTTGAAGGTGGATCTCGAAAGCGGACACCTTGCGGGAGCTCAGTTCTTAAAAAAAACAGCGGCAGACATCGGCTTTACGGGTGAACTGACCGAATTGCGGTCTGCCTGGCAGGAGATTTTCGAACCAATCGAGGCGACGCACCGGCTGGTTTCTCACTGGAAGGGGAAACGGCCGCTCTACCTGCTGTCCAACACGAATGATATTCATGCGGAGTATTTCCTGAGTAAATATCCGGTGTTCGGCCTTTTTGAAGGGGCCGTTTTCTCTCACGAAGCTGGCGTGATGAAGCCCGCTGACGCGATCTATGAACATGCCGTGGAGAAGTTTGGCCTGAATCCATCCAGGACTCTTTTTATCGATGACCTGCTTCCAAATATCAATGCGGCGGCGGCTCTCGGTTGGAATGTCCACCATTACAATGAGCGCGACCATGAGTCTCTGATTCTTCGTGCACGGGAGTTGGGCTTGCCCTGATTCGGCCCTTCCGATGGAGGCCGGCCCCTGTTAGCGTCAAGGTTCACTAAGGAAGAGCTTGCGGCATTGCAAGTTGTTCACCAACCTTCACCTCCTATGAGTCAGAAACGATCCGGCTGCCTGACTGCGGTCCTTGTAGTCGCTTTTTTGGTAAGCATCATCCTCAACGTGTCCTTCCTCACAGGACGCTCTAGCAGAGGTTTGCGCTCTTCGATCCAATCCTCGCCTGGAGCTCCGTTTGGCGAGGAAGTCGTGGTTCAAGCCTCTGGGGAGGATACGGGAAAACGCGTAGCCATTGTTGCCGTGAGGGGGATTATCAGTTCTGCAGAACCTGGGCAGATTAACGAGACCGCTTTGGATGACCTTCTTGCGGAACTCAAGCAGGCGCGCGAAGACCATACGGTGGGCGCTGTGCTGCTGCGTATTGATTCGCCGGGGGGAGAAGTGACGGCCTCGGACGTTCTTTACCAGGAAGTGGTGAAAACTCGGGCGGTGAAACCCGTGGTGGTGAGCATGGATTCGGTAGCTGCCTCCGGGGGATATTACGTGGCCTGCGCGGGAAGCTATCTCTTCGCTCACGAAACAAGTATCACCGCATCCATTGGGGTGATCATGCAGAGCATCAACTACCAGAGTCTTCTCGGGAAAGTGGGCGTCGAAGTCAACACGTTCAAGAGCGGGGCGTTCAAAGACATGCTTAACGGCGCGCGTGAATTGACCGAAGCCGAGCGGGAATACGTGCAGGGTCTCATCGACCAGTCCTATGGTCGGTTCGTGGGAATCGTCGCCAAGGAGCGTCACATCGAGGAATCGACACTTCGTTCAGGCGTGGCCGATGGGCGGATCGTATCGGGGGTGGATGCCCTCCGGGAAAAGTTGATTGATGAGCTTGGTGGTTTTGACGAGGCCCTGGCCAAAGCCCGTGAACTCGCCAAGGCGCCGGGGGCCGCAGCGATTCGGTATTCAGCGCCGATGGCATTTGGCCGGCTCTTTCGCTTGCTTAGTGAGGCGCCCACAAAGGGGGCGAAGGTGCAGGTGGATTTTGGGGGCAAGCTATCTTCCCATCTGCAAAGCGGCCGCCTCTATTTCCTAAGCCCCGTTTTGGCACCCTAGGCCATTTAATCGGGGTTCTTGCTTCATTTCTTTGTGGAGACCATCCCGCCGTTTTTATTGCAGCTGTTATTAGCGGTGCCGATCATAGGCGGCGGAATTTATTATTTTGCGCAGGCGCGGGAATTAGCGGTGCGCGGCAGTCGCTTGGATATCGGATGTTTTGGGCTTCCAGACTTGTTCATGGGAACAGCCTTGGCTCTTTATTTCGGGCTAAACGGATTGCAGATTCTCCTTAAGGGCGACTCACCCCCGGAGTTGAGGGTTGAACATGTCCGCTCCAATTTCGGCTTCATGCTGATGGTGTTGGTGGCGGTTCTTGTGTTCGTTGCGGCGCGCCGTGTCCCCTTGGCTAAGGCTTTCAACTTGGGTTTGGAAGAGCTGCCCCTGGTGCCTTTGCGCGCCGCGCTCGCGCTGGGAACGGCCTTGCCTCCGATTTGGGGGATCGGCTTTCTTTGGGAACGTTATCTGCAGAACTCCAGCCCTGAGCAAGCGCTGGTCGCTTTATTCCGCGCCTCTGCTGAGTCTGGCGATTGGAGTTCGGTGCGGCTCGTGGTGTTGTCTGCTTTCTTTCAAGCGCCGCTGGTTGAGGAGGTATTGTTCCGAGGATACTTCTATGTAACGCTCAAGCGCTATTTTGGGCCGATCGGCTCAGCCCTGGTCGTCAGTGCTTTGTTTGCGGTGTGTCATGGCAACGTCCGGGTGATTCCCGGGCTTTTTGTGCTCTCCATTTGCCAGATCATCACGCTCGAACGTTTCGGCTCGCTCTCGGTGTGTATCTGCATGCACGCCTGTTTTAACGGGCTCAGTCTGCTGTTGCTCTACATGGAATCTCAGGGATGGCTTCCACATTGACGCTGTCTGATTTGGGTGAGGATGCCGTAGTCCGCCGGTTGACTGCGCTTTTGCCGCTAGCGGCCCGAAGCGTTACGATCGGTCCCGGGGATGACTGTGCTTCGGTGGCAATTCCGGGATCTTCAGATTTCGAATTGCTCAAAGCGGATTCTGTTGTGGAAGGGGTTCATTTTGGTGCAGCGGACGATATGCAGCGTGTCGGCTGGAAAGCCTTGTGCCGCGCCATCAGTGATATTGCCGCGATGGGAGGCATTCCCGTGCATGCGCTGGTAACACTGGCGGCAATGCCCACAACGCCGTGGCATCGCCTTCAGGGTTTGTACGAGGGCCTCGCAAAAGCGGCAGCGGCCTATGATGTTTCTATCGTGGGCGGTGAAACTGGAAAAACATCAGGCCCCATGGTTTGCACCATTTTCCTAACGGGCAGGGTTGCGGTGGCGGATTGCGTGACTCGCAGTGGAGGGCGTCCGGGGGACGTATTGTTTGTGACTGGTCGGCTTGGCGGTTCGCTCGCGAGCGGAAGGCACCTGGATTTTAAGCCCCGCCTTCAAGAGGGCTGCTGGTTGGCCGCACACCATTTTCCATCGGCCATGATGGATCTCTCCGACGGGCTCGCCGCCGATGCGCCGAGATTGGCGTTTGCAAGCCAGTGTGGTGTTACACTGAATCCAGATGCGGTGCCGGTTAATGTGGGGTGCTCCCAAACCCAGGCTTTTTGTGAAGGAGAAGATTTTGAACTGCTGCTTGCTGTTGCGCCAGAGAAAGTGGATGCCTTAAATGCCGGCTGGAAGAATGCTTTTCCAGAAGTGCCTCTCACCGCGGTGGGGCTTTTGACTGGGCCCGAAAATGGGTGCACCCCAAGCGAGATTTTTAAAAAAGGTGGATACGATCATTTCCAATAGTCCTCAGGAGACCATAGACGCGGGACGGTCCCTGGCCAGGCGTTTGCGGGCAGGTGATGTGGTCGCCTTATGCGGGGATTTAGGCGCGGGCAAGACCCATTTTGCAAAGGGAATCGTCGCTGAATTCGGGGGCGATCCGAGCGGGGTGACAAGCCCTACTTTTACGCTCGTTCATGAATACCGTGAAGGGCGTCTGCCGGTGTTCCATTTTGACTTTTACAGGCTAGAAGAAGCGAGGGAACTCCGGGGAATTGGTTGGGAAGATTATCTTCGTGAAGACGGAGTTTTGCTTGTCGAATGGGCGGACCGTTTTCCAGAGGCTTTCCCTGCAGAGTCCATTCGGGTGCGTTTCTCAATTGGAGAAGGCTCTCAGCGGATATTGGATATTTTATGAAAACGATTCTCGCGCTCGAGGCGTCCTCGGATCTTGCGTCGGTGGCCCTTTGGCGCAATGAAGGTGTTTTCGCAGGGCAGGAGTTTGCCTCGAAAAGGTCTCTCTCTGCTGACTTGTTTCCGGTGCTGGAGCGGTTGTTGGAAGGGGTGCCGGTGATCGACACCATCGTGGTTGGCCTGGGGCCTGGCTCGTACGCGGGCGTGCGCATCACCATCGCTGCGGCTCTCGGGTTGCAGAGTGTGTGGGGCTGCGACCTTGTGGGCATACCCAGCGTTGCGGCGCTCGGATCTGTGACGGAAAGTTATCAGGCGATCGGTGACGCTCGCCGAGGAACCTGGTATTATTCTCGGGTGCGTGACGGCTTGTGTGAAGAGGGCCCGCTGCTCCTGGAATCCGCGGAGAAGCTCAGGGCAGCTCTCTCCAGAGGGGTTGGACCGGTGCGTTCCTCTGAAGCGCTTCCACCCGAGTGGAATTCTCAAATGCATGCCCCGAAGGCCGCCATCCTCGCAGAATTGGCTGCGCGTAGCCGCGGAATTCTTCAGCGTTCGAATCTCGAACCGTTATATCTCCGGGAACCGCATATCACGGTGGCAGCTCTGCGTTAAAATAGTCAAATGGATACTCCTTAGACGCTTTTCATTCGCGTTACGCACTTTAGAAGGTACGGAAGGAGTTGTTTCTTTCGCGATACCACCCCGGTCAGTTCCCAGATGCAGTGGTTCTTTTCTGGGTAATCAATCGTGGATAGGAATCCCAGTTCACCGCGCACAAGCAACAGGGATGTCTGCTCGTTGATGTCTGTAACTAAAAGCGCCGCAAAAAGAAGGTTCGCTGCCGCGCGTTGTTTCTCCAGTTCCTGCAATAACGACTCCTGCTTGGGCTCAAAGTGGGCGAAAGAAAGCTCCTCGATTTGAGCAACGCTGAACCGATACCCGTTTTCTTGGTAGACCTTGGAATCCGCTCCCACGGCCTGCGCCGGGGTCATTGTCAAAAGAGGGGAGCCTACGGCAAATATTTCTGACGCAAGATCGTTGGGGGCGACACCCGCCACTGCGGCGAGTTCCAAGAGAAGGTGTTTATCCGTGGGAGTTGTGGTGGGTGAACTTAAGTTGAGGGTGTCGGAAATGAGACCAGCCATGAGGAGCCCGGCGACCGCTTTCGGAATAGGGATTCCGGCATTCTTAAAACACATCGTCACGATGCTGCTCGTGGATCCCACCGGATTGTTCCAAAACAAGATCGGGGTGTGGCTGGAAAAACCGCCCAGTTTGTGGTGGTCGAGAATTTCAATAATTGGCACCTCAGCCGCTCCCCTGACGGCTTGTGCCAGCTCGTTGTGGTCCACCAAGATCAGTTGTCTGGGGACAGGTTTGATGAAATCCGATTTTGAAAGGATGCCGACTAGGCGGCCATCGTCGTCAAGGACAGGGAAGATAAACTGACCGCTTTGAGCCGCCACTTGCCGGGCCTGTTCCAAGGGGGTTTCCTTATGAAATGAGGTGTATTCGGTTTGAACCATTCTCTCAACCCGGACGGCGCCTCGCGCGAGAAGCACGGTCGAGGCTGTGTCGTGCGGGGAGGAAATGAGGGTGATTCCCGCAGTGTGAGCCGCTGCCTTGATGTAATCGGGGATCTCCAACCCGCCCGTGACGATGATGGCGTGCACGTTTTCATCAATCGCAAGGAGCTGGACATGAGGCCTATCTCCGACAAACAGGATCACCTGCTTGTCTTTGTATCGGCGCAAACGGGGAATGAAGCTATCTTGTGCCATCGCGCAGACCATCAGGAGCTGTTCGGAGGGCTCCGCGCTCAGTTGCCCCGTGACCAGTTCCCCGCCAAAGGTGGCCACGATATCCTGCAGGGAGGCGGTCACCATCCTCGCCGAGTTCGCCTCGTCCCGGGAAGGGAAGAGGTGGTGGGTGATCTTAAAGGCGCTTAGGAGCCCGAGACAACGGTCGCCCCCGTCTACAACGGGCAGACCTCTAAGGCTTTTCTGGTCGATGAGTTGGATCGCATCGTAAACCGGAGAGTCGTTACGAACGTAGATCACCTTGGGCTGCATCACGTCCCTCACGACTGGGGAGAGATCCGTGATCAACATCGGGGCTGGAACGCCAAATTTTTTCAGAACGTAATCAATGCGTTCGTTCGTGTTTCCGCAGCGCGCAGCCACGACGTCGGTGAACCCTGCGAGTGTTTTAAACTCCGCGTACGCGATGGCTGCGCAGATCGAATCCATATCTGGATTTCGGTGGCCGATGACGATGGTTTGCATGGAAAAGGCATTCTAAGGCGCTTGTCGGTTCGGAATGAAGCGGGAAACGCCATGATTTAGCGGCAAAGGGTGAGGGCATGGAATTTTTCAATGGATAAATATCTCTCCCAGAATGAGGGAGTGCGTTTCTGTCGATTGAGTTCGGGCGGCAATGTTGTGGGCGCATTTAAGTCCGAAGGGGGAGGGTACAAAACCAAGTCTTTGGTGAGCCTCACGACCAATCAAGTAGACGTGCAGTACAACGATTTCAGCCTCGAGGCGGGCGCTCCCCTGCCTGCAAAAAGGTAGGGATTAAAAGCGAGGCCCAGTTTCTCTCGCGAGACCCGTGTATTCCAGTCTGTAAAGCTCTGGAGTGGCTGTTTTTTAATCTATCAATCTGTTGTGCAGTAATAGGTTGTGTGATTAAATGTCGCGAATCATCAGCTTCGGGTTGGGTTTGATTAGGTTGAAAAAGCGCGGAGAAACTAGCGTTTCGCGTGTTTTTCCTTAGCTCCAAACTACCGAAGGTGTGGACACAAAGCCGACTTTGTGGCACAGCCTCCCTCTTGAATTTGATTTCTGTCCGTTCAAAGAAAAACAGCAGAGCCCAGCGTAAGTTCGCAATCTATTGTGTTTTTGATGAACAGATCAGGCTCTCTTTCAGTTCCTTTTAGTGATTGAACATCTATTAGACATGCCCAAAACATCCAAAAAATCCAAACCCGCCGCAAAGAAGAGCGGCGCAGCAAAACCCGCAGCTAAGGCTGCGCACAAGACTCCAGTGACGGCTTCTGCCCAAAAAGGACACAAATACGTCTACACTTGGGGCGCCGGTAAAGCTGATGGCGACGGCTCTCAAAAGGCTCTTCTTGGCGGCAAAGGTGCAAACCTCGCTGAAATGACCCGCATCGGTCTCCCTGTGCCTCCAGGGTTTACGATTTCCACAGAAGTCTGCTCTTATTTCTACGACCACGCAAAGACCTATCCTCCTGTGCTCCAGGCACAGGTGGAAGCGGGTGTGAAGAACATGGAGCGCATCATGGGAAGCTCCTTTGGCGACGACAAAAACATGCCTCTTCTGGTGGCGGTGCGCTCAGGCGCTCGCGACTCAATGCCCGGCATGATGGACACGATTTTGAACCTCGGTCTCAACGACCAGACGGTGCTCTCGCTTGCAAAGGCGACCAATAACGAGCGCTTTGCCTGGGATTGCTACCGCCGCTTTGTGCAGATGTACGGCGACGTGGTTCTGGGGGTGCAGAAGCGCGAAGGTGAAGATCACGAACCGTTTGAAGTCGTCATCGAAGAGTACAAGCATGAGCATTATCATGCTGAACTTTTGGACAGCGAACTGACCGCGGAAGACCACCAGGAACTCGTCAAGCGCTTCAAAAAACTCGTCAAAGATCGCACCGGGAAAAGTTTTCCAGCTAACGTTTACGACCAGCTCAAGGGAGCTGTTGGTGCCGTTTTTGGATCCTGGATGAACGACCGTGCCATCGTGTACCGTCGTAAATACAACATCCCTGCTGCGTGGGGTACTGCAGTCAACGTGCAGGCAATGGTGTACGGAAACACGGGTGCAACATCCGGTTCCGGAGTGGCTTTCACGCGTAACCCTGCGAACGGGGTGAATGAATTCTATGGAGAATTCCTGATCAACGCCCAGGGCGAAGACGTCGTGGCAGGGGTTCGCACACCAGAGCCTGTGGCTCGTTTGAAGAAGGAAATGCCCAAGCCTTTCGCCGAACTGATGAAGGTCAGGGCGATTCTGGAAAAACATTTCAAGGACGTGCAGGACGTGGAGTTCACCGTTCAGGAAGGCAAGCTGTTCATGCTCCAGACGCGTAACGGAAAGCGCACCGCAGCCGCGGCGCTTAAGTTCTCCATGGACATGTACAAGGAAAAGCTTATCGACTGGGAAACTGCGGTGCTCCGCAATCCGGCCGACCAGCTCGACCAGCTTCTCGCTCCGATCTTCGATCTTGCGGACGTCAAGAAGGCCAAGGCCCTTGCAAAAGGCCTCCCAGCCGGCCCAGGCGCCGCCTCGGGCAAGATCTATCTCAACGCGGATCGCGCTGCAGCGGCCGCCAATGAAAAGAACGAACAAGTGTTGCTGGTGCGCAACGAAACCTCTCCGGAAGATCTCCGCGGGATGATCGCCGCCGAAGGGATTCTGACCGCCAAGGGCGGCGTGTCCTCTCACGCGGCTCTCGTGGCGCGTCAGATGGGCAAGGTCTGCATTTGCGGAGCCTCCGACGTGCTGATTAACTACGAAAAGAAAACGGTGACCATTTCCGGTCAGGTTTTCAAGGAAGGCGACTTCCTTTCCATCGATGGCACGAGCGGCATTGTGTACGGCGGCAAATTGAAGACCTCCCCCAGCGAGATCATCACCGGCACCATCAGCAACAATAAAAAAGCTCAGAAGACAGAGAAGTTCAAGCACTTCCAGCAGCTTATGAAGTGGTGTTCGCAGGCCACGCGCCTGGCGGTTCGCACCAACGCCGACACTCCCGAGCAGACTGCAAACGCAATCGCTTTTGGAGCCACTGGCATCGGGTTGACACGCACAGAACACATGTTCTTCGAAGGAGATCGTATTGATGCAGTCCGTGAGATGATTCTCGCTGACACCAAGGCAGGCCGGGAGAAGGCGCTCGCCAAGATCCTGCCCTACCAGCGCGCTGATTTCGCTGGAATCTTCAAGGCGCTCAAGGGCTTCCCTGCCACGATCCGCCTCCTGGATCCCCCGCTTCATGAGTTCGTTCCGCACGATCAGGCCGCACAGGCCGACCTCGCGGCAAAGCTGAAGTTGACTCCTGCAAAGGTAGCCGAACGCGTCGCTGCGTTGCACGAATCCAACCCGATGCTGGGCCACCGCGGATGTCGTCTTGGGATTGCATACCCGGAAATCACCGCTACACAGGCCCGCGCCATCTTTGAGGCTGCCGCCGACGTTCAGAAAAAGGGCATCAAGGTGAAGCCTGAAGTGATGATTCCGCTGGTGGGCTATAAGCGGGAGCTCGACCTCCAAGTGGCGATCGTCCATGAGGTAGCAGCCCTGGTGCAGAAGGAGAAAAAGGTCAAATTGAACTACCAGGTCGGTACAATGATCGAAGTGCCTCGTGGTGCTCTGACCGCCGATGAGATCGCCCACACCGCTGAATTCTTCAGCTTCGGCACAAACGATCTCACCCAGACTGCTCTCGGCATCAGCCGAGACGATATGGGCAACTTCCTAAACGCCTACGTCGAAAACGAAGTGTTCTCCAAGAATCCCTTCGCGAGTCTCGACCAGAACGGGGTGGGACAGTTGGTGAAGATCGCTATCGAGAAGGGCCGTTCCACGCGTCCCGACATCAAGTTGGGGATCTGCGGCGAACACGGGGGCGATCCGGAGTCGGTGAAGTTCTTCCACCGCGTCGGCCTCAACTACGTCAGCTGCTCACCCTTCCGTGTGCCTGTGGCACGTTTGGCTGCAGCCCAGGCGGCGATCGAAGAGAAACGCGCCCTCGGGCATGGCCATGCTCCCGCAAAAAAGGCGTCTTCACGTAAGGCCGCCGCAGCCCCTGCGAAGAGGGCCGCTGCCTCTGTGAAGAAGGCAATTGCTCCAGCGAAGAAGGCCGCGGCTCCTGTGAAGAAGGCCGCGGCTCCGGCTAGAAAAGCTGTAGCCCCTGCAAAGAAGGTGGCGGTTTCTGCCAGAAAAGCAGCCCCAGCAAAGGCTAAAGTGACGGCAAAGAGGACTTCACGGAAGTAACCTGCATCGCCTAAGCACTAGATGAAATAGCCGCCCCGGGATAACTCGGGGCGGCTATTTTGTGCGTGCTGGGCAGAGTAAGGGGGTGCCCGAAATTGCGCTGAGACAGGATGAACGCGGCCCAGCGGCACGGCATTCCATCCGCCCGTTGAAGAGCGGCGCAATCGGGCTTAACGATTGCGGGCCGATGTTTGGACGGAAGCGACGATTTTGGAATCGTTATCACCACAGTCCCAAACAAGTTTAAGGAAGCTGGGGAGAGTCATTCCCATTTGGATGACAAAAGGCCTGTCGCCTCCACAACCGTACATGAGTTCCGGAGGCATTTCGCCGCGCAGCTTGAGCCGTGCTTTTACAATCAAACGAGGGAGCCACGATATCCCTTCGACTGCCTGGGCCTTCGGCGGAAGAGAATCCATGGAGGCAATGTGGCTGGAGGGCGTTGAATTCATGACTTCTTGAAAATAGCGAAGTCTGAGTTCCTGAATTCCAAGGACGGTTTCGAAGTCGGGTTCTCCGTAAATCTGGAGATCGTCTACAAAATCAAACATCTCTTGCGCTGTGCAGCCAATGGATTTGAGAAACTCCAGTACGTTGGCGGAAAACATATTTTTTGGAGAGCGACGTCCCGCCTTCCATGCGTCAATGGCAGCGCTGTGAACTTCGCGTAGTGTCTTTTTCCAAGAATCGTCAGGCATCAGCAATGTATCGCAGAAATGAGACGCCGGGTCGACCTCTGGCTCTCTGTTTTCTTACGTGCTCCACGAGGTGGCTTGAAGAGATGAAGGCAGAAAAAAGGCAGCAAACCCTTCGGTTGCTGCCTTTTAAAATATGGTGTGCTAAATTTGGTTACTTTGCGTAACCCTCTTTGGCTGTGCCGTCCTTGTTCAAGTGATCCGTCGCCCAGAGAGCGCCGCGTGCCACAAAGTTAAGGTAACGGTCGTCGGAGACTGTGTCGTTGTTGTGGCCGATGGTATTGCTGAAGACGCGGGTTTTCCCTTTGTAGAGGTTGGTCCATGCGGTCACGAAATCCACTTCTTTTTCGGTGCCGTCTTTGTTTTTGACGAGTTGTTTGCCCCGTGTGACAGGCTTGGCAGTGTCGAACACCTTCACGTTGTTATAAAGTTCTTCCTTCATGGTCGTCCAGTCGGGGAGGTTTTTGGAGAGGGCGTCGTCTTTTTCAATGTGAGTGATGCTGATTGGTTCCTGCGGGCCGTGGCCGCTGGACTGAAGCCCGAGGTATTCAAACCAGAGGCCGTGGGGGGTGCCGAACTCCGCGGGTTCATTGGCGTTTCCAATGCGATAGCAGTGCATGGCGCAGTGGAGGTTCAACCCAGGTGTTCCGTTGATGTGCGGCTTTAGGACGCCGCGGATGACCTCTTCATCGCTGATTGACGCTGCGCACTCGTCGTGAATGACGAGATCGAAGCCGTCGGCGTAGTTGGGGTTGCCGTAAATAGCCAAGGGTGGCTTGGTGCTTTTGTCATCGGTGTGAACTTGGACCACTTCTGCGTTGAGGCGCTTTTCGAGTCCTTCCTTGAGGATATCTTTTTGCTTGGGATAATCGTGGCAGCAGCCGCCCGTGATTAGAAGGATACGGATGGGTTTTGGGGCTTGAGCGTGGGCGCTACTGAGCAGCAGCCCGAGGCAAAGGAGCAGAGATGGGAGGGTTTTCATAATAGAGGTTCATCAGACACGGTCTGTATGCCTAGGATCAAGCCGAGATCGGCTTAACTTCTTAGGCGGGGAAACTCTCGTCTCGACACCTTGCGCGTTGGGCGCTTCGATCAAAGCCTTATGAGCACGCTTTGGGATCGTTTCCAGCAGTATCATCTTTCGCACTCCGGATTGGGCATCTCGCTTGATATTTCAAGGATGGGGTTCACTGGTGAATTTCTCTCCCGCATGGACGCTCCGGCGCGCCGCGCCCTCGAGTCGATGGCGGCCCTGGAAGCTGGCGCCGAGGCGAACCCGGACGAACACCGGATGGTTGGCCACTATTGGCTGCGCAGCCCGGAGCTTGCGCCTTCTGCTGAGTTGGCCGGGATCATTAAGGAGACAAATGCGGCCATTCACACTTTTGCGGCCCACGTTCATGAAAGCGGGGAATTTACCGATGTCCTTGTCATTGGCATCGGAGGTTCTGCGCTCGGACCCCAATTTATTTCGGACGCGTTAGGAACCCACGAAAACCCGATTCGGCTGCATTTTCTGGATAATACCGATCCAGACGGCATGGATCGAGTGTTTGAATCGCTGCAGGGCCGGCTGGATCACACGCTGACGGTCGTGATTTCAAAGTCGGGGGGGACCAAGGAGACTCGCAACGGCATGCTTGAAGCCAAGCGCCACTATGAGGCGGCGGGGGTTCCCTTTGGGGCGCGCGCTGTGGCGGTGACGGGTGAGGGGAGCGAGCTGGATGTGTACTCAAAAGCCAATGGTTGGGTGACTCGGTTTCCGATGTGGGACTGGGTGGGCGGGCGCACTTCGGTGATGAGTGCGGTGGGGATGGTTCCGCTAGCATTGCAGGGGATACCGATGGAGCGTTTGCTTAAAGGGGCTGCCGTGATGGACGTGTGGACACGGGGCGCCGAGCCGCTTAAAAACCCGGCAATGCTGCTGGCTCTGATGTGGCACTATGCTGGCAACGGCAAGGGCGAGAAGGATATGGTCGTTCTTCCGTACAAGGACAGGCTTGTGCTTTTCTCCAAGTATCTGCAGCAGTTGGTGATGGAATCCCTGGGCAAACGCCACGACTTGGACGGCAAGGAAGTTCACCAAGGGATCGCCGTCTACGGAAACAAGGGCTCCACCGACCAGCATGCATACGTGCAGCAGTTGCGCGACGGGGTGCACAACTTTTTTGTCACCTTTGTGGAAGTTCGCAAAGACCGTTCCAGCGCGGAATTCGACGTCGAGCCGAACACAACAACAGGGGACTATTTGCAGGGATTTTTGCGAGGCACACGCTCCGCCCTTTTTGGCAGCGGACGTGAGTCGATCACCGTGAGCTTGCCGGAAGTGAGCCCGGAGGCCGTGGGTGCTTTGATTGCGTTGTATGAACGCGCTGTCGGTTTTTATGGTTCATTGGTGCACATCAACGCCTACCACCAGCCCGGCGTTGAGGCGGGAAAGGCGGCGGCTTCGGCCGTTCTGGCTCTGCAGCACAAGGTTCTTGGATTCCTAAAAAAAGAGGCCCACACCGCGTCTGAAATCGCCGAGGCGCTGGGGGCGGACGCTGAAGACGTCTATCACGTTCTGCAGCATTTGGCGGCCAACCGGCCTTCGGTCCATTTGAATGTGGGCGGCAGCCCAAACTTGGACAGATTCAGCCTCACGGCATGAACCGAACTATGGGCCAAGCGTCGCTGAGTGCGTGCGCTGGCAGGGAGGGCTACGCAGAAACTGTTTCTGTGGAGCTGTTGGAATCATTCCTGCGCCAGCTCTCTCATGACGTGCGAAACGATCTGAACGCCATGGAGTTGCTCATTTCCTACGTGGAATGTGAAAAGTCCGGTGGCGATGTGGGTAACGCGCTCACCCAGTTGCACGACGCCGTGCGCTACGGCGCGCGCCGGATGTTACGCGTTTCCCGTGCGGTTCAGGTTCCTGATCTGGAGTATATTCCGTATCCTGCAGACATTCTTTACGCGGATTTAAAGGACCGTCTGACGCAGGAGCGGCCCCAGCTTGCGGCCCGCATCGTATGGAGCCGCTGCGATCTCAAGACCGTTGCGCCCGTGGATGCCACACTTGTTCTCGAAGCTCTTACAGAGTTACTGGAAAACGCAGCGGCTTTTTCATCGTGCGAAAGTCCAGTGCAAGTGTTGGTCGATAAGAGCGAGAACGGTGTGCGTTGGCAGATTTTGCAGCACGCACTGGAATCCCCCTCCAACTTGGAGCAGTGGGGCCTGCTGCCTTTGGTGAGCACTCGCCGGAGTCACTACGGTCTGGGTCTCTTCCGCGTCAGGCGTATCATCCGGGCGCATCAGGCAACGCTCTCGTTTCACTACGATGCCATCGGTAAAAAGCTCGCCACAGAGGTTGTCTTTTCTTCCTCACCATGAGCGCAGAGGCTTCCAAAGTTTTGGTCATCGATGACGAACGGCCGGTGCTGATGACTCTGGAGGCTCTTTTGACACGGCGCGGGTTTGTGGTGCAGACAGCATCCACGGCTGCTGCTGGACTGCAGGCGGTGAGCCGGTGGAAGCCGGACTTGGTTCTTTTGGATCTGGGACTTCCGGATGCGGACGGGTTGGACGTTCTTCGCGAAGTCCGTGCATTGTTGCCCGCCGTGCAGGTGCTCATTCTCACTGCCAACGATTCGCTCGCCAACGCCATCCAGTCTATCAAACTTGGGGCGTTTCATTTCATCAGCAAGCCCTACGCACCGGAAGAGCTGATGAGCTTGATGGGCCGCGCGCTCGATCAAAAGCGCCTGGAGCAGGAAACGGTGGTTTTGCGTGAGGAAAGCGCTCGCCTTGTGCGGCGGTTAGCTGAAGTGGAGGATCGTTCTGTCCCCATATTTCACAGCCGCTCGATGCGGCAGCTCGAGGATCTTTTGAAACGAGTGGCCCCTACGGACGCCAATGTTTTACTTCTGGGGGAAAGCGGCGTGGGTAAGGAAGTTTTGGCCAACCGGCTTCACGCTCTCAGCCGCCGTGCGGCCCTTCCCATGGTAAAGCTGAATTGCGCGGCCTTTCCGGCAAACATGATTGAGGGAGAGCTTTTCGGCTACGTGAAAGGTGCCTTTACCGGAGCTGTCTCGGATTTTCCGGGGATGATTTTCCAGGCGCAGGGCGGTACTTTGTTTTTGGATGAGGTGGCGGAAATGCCCCCGGAACTTCAAACTCGTTTTCTTCGAGTATTGCAGGAACGTGAGTACCGCCAGTTGGGGAGTTCAAAGACGGTGAAGGCTGACTTTCGCCTCGTGGCGGCCACCAACCGGCCTGTGGCGGAGGCCATGCGAACGGGAGCGCTGCGACAGGATTTGTACTATCGTCTCAATACGTTCCAGGTGGAAATTCCGCCGTTGCGCGAGCGTCGGGAGGACATCCCCGCCTTGGTGCAGCGCTTTGTGAAACAGTTTGCGGCAAGGCACGGTTTGCCGGCTCCTAAAGTGCAGCCCGAGGCTTTAGAGCGGTTGCGGGTTCATTCGTGGCCGGGAAACATTCGCGAGCTTCAAAACGCGATTGAGTACGCTGTTGTTCTCGCTGACGCCGAAGGCATCGGCCTCAATCAACTTCCGGTCAGTTTGCAGGTGGCTCCTGCTTTGCACAACGCGCTGGAGGAAACGGGAACCGCTTCGGATCTGGAGTCCCGTGAACGGCAAGCGGTTCTTCAGGTTCTCATTGAGACCGGTGGCAACAAAAAGCGGGCTGCGGAGATCCTCGGGATCCAGCGCCCCACACTTTACGCCAAGCTGCGCCGTTACGGTGTCCATTGAGACCCGCTCGGAACCTGGGCCGCCTAGCACCAGTGCGCGCCTATGGCTTCGGTGTAAACGGCGTAAAGGCTGCGGCTTGCCGTCATAAAAAGACGGTTTCGGCGGGGGCCTCCGAAGCAGACGTTGGAACAAATTTCAGGCAGTAAAATCTGGCCGATGCGTTGTCCCTCTGGTGAGAAAATGTGGACTCCGTCGTACCCTTCGCCCACCCATCCCATCCCCGCCCAGATATTTCCGTCTTTGTCGCAGCGGATGCCGTCGGCTAGACCGGCGACCTCCTTGCCGTTGAGGTTCATTTTCATGGAGGCGAACACGCGGCCGTTTTTAAGCTTCGTGCCGTCGACGTCCCAAACCTTGATCACCTTCTGCGCTTCAGCGTAATGAGAGGCCCCTGTGTCGGCGATGTACACTTTTTTGTAATCTGGTGAAAAGCAAAGGCCGTTGGGTTTGAAAATGTCATCCGTGAGTTTTTCAATTTTGCCGGAGGGGTCGATACGGTAGACGGCTTCCTTCAATAGCAGTTCGCCTTTGTGTCCTTCGAAGTTCACGAGGCTTCCATATCCCGGGTCCGTGAACCAAAGGCTGCCGTCGGGATGCCCCGAACCATCGTTGGGTGCGTTCAGAATTTTGCCCTCGAATTTGTCGGCCATGACGGTGACGGAGTTGTCGGGTTCGTAACGGACAACGCGGCGGTTGCCGTGCTCGAAGGAGATCTGGCGCCCGGCTTGGTCAAAGGTGTTCCCGTTGCTGTAATTGGCCGGCTTGCGGAATATGGTGACTTCATGGTCGTCCTGCAACCAGCGGAGCTGCACGTCGTTGGGAATGTCGCTCCAAACAAGGTAGTTGCCCCAACCGCTCCACGCGGGCCCCTCCGCCCAGTACATGCCGGTATGGAGCCGTTCGACGGGCGCCATTCCGATTTTGTATTTCGAAAAGGACGGTTCCAGGACGACCACATCCGGTTCGGGATAACGCACCGGAGCGGCTCCGCTCCCAAAGTCGCGGGCAAGAAGCGGAGCGGTGGCGAGAGCTCCGAGGCTCGTCAAAAAGGAACGGCGGGTGGCGTGAGATTGCGTGTTCATGGCAGGGGGATTGGAAGCAGAACGGTATGTGTCTTGGAGTTTAAGGAACTGAACACTAACGTCGAAGGCAATGGCAGTGCAATAAATCGCGCGCTCAAAAAGAAGGCGCGCAACCGAATATCGGCATTGCAAAAGGGTTCAGACTCCCGGCGCCGGCGGAACCGGCTGCGTTCTATTGTTTGCTCTTTTTCTTAGCTCCTGGCTCGGCGTCCGTAAAAGGCGGGAGATCAAACGGCACCGCTTGGGCAAGACGCGGGTCGTTTGCAGCAACAAGGCGCCGCATCAAATCGGCGGCTAGCGATTTTCTGTGGGTCGTGTAGGCGGGATCTGCCGCGAGATTGTGGACTTGGTCTGGATCTCGTTGCAGGTCGTAAAGTTCTTCGGCGGGACGGCCTCCGAAGGCGCGCTCGAAGAACCGCTGCCACAAGGGCTCGTGGCGGTGGAGAACGATCCACGCTTTGGTTGGACTGGAGTCCATGTCGGCAAAGGCAATACGGGTGTCGTTTTCTAAAAGCTTGGCTTCGGGCGCGGCGAGGTCCGTTACCAAACGTGGCGAACCCATGGGCGCGCGATCCGGCGCAAAGTTGCGGATGTAGAGAAACTCGCGCGTGCGCAACCCGCGCATGGGGTAGGGTAGGTTGCCGTCGCGCGCGTCGGCAACATGGCGCTCACGGCCAACGATCACCCAGTTTCGCTCGGGATCAAGCTGGCCGGAATTTTGGGATTTTAGCAGCGGCACGAGGGAGCGGCCGTAGAGTCCCTCGGGCGGCGTGAGCCCGGCGACTTCCATAAAGGTGGGCGCGAGATCGGGCAGCCGCACGAGGTCGTCCACAACGCGCCCCGGTGTGCCTCCGGGCATTTTGACAACCAGCGAGACGGCAGTTCCGTTGTCGTAGAGGTTGCATTTGCCGGAGGGAACCCCGGGCATTCCGTGGTCTCCGCTCAAGACGATGAGAGTGTTTTCCAGTTGACCGGCCTCCTCGAGCCGTTTGAGCAGGACCCCGATGTAGGCGTCAACAGCCTGACACTCGCCCAGGTAGTCTGCCATGTCTTCGCGGACCTCTGGGACGTCTGGCAGGAAGGCTGGAAGTTTGCCCTTCAGCGAGTCCGGTTCGATTCCCCAGAGCGCCTTGCCAGAGCCCTTGACCCAAGTGCGGTGGGTGTTGGTGGGGCCGAAATAATAAAGCCACGGCTGCTCCGGTTTAGAGTCGGCGAGAAAGGCGTCGAAATTACCCCGAACTTCGGCATAGATCGCTTCCTTTGCCTGCAGGAGGGGTGTGCCCTCCTGGACGAGTTGCGTCACGGTTGCAGAAAACTTGTTCGCTCTGCGGCCCGCCTTTTCGTACGCGAAACTTTGTCCGCCAAACGGAGCATCTGCGGGTGAACCGGGGCTCCAGACCTTGAAGCTTTTCCCGATGTGGTACCCGCTTTCTTTGAGCATCAGAGGAAAGACCGGGATGGCTGAATCCCATTTGGCGCCGCTGAGGATTGCGCCCATACCGGTCTGGAAAAAGTAGCGGCCCGAGAACAGCGAACTGCGGCAAGGAGTGCAGCTCGGAGCGTTCACAAAAGCGTTTCGAAAGAGCACGCCATCGCGCGCAATTCGGTCCACGTTGGGGGTGTGAATGACGTTGTTCGGAGAGGGGCGGTCGTCAATCTTTGAGTAGGCACTTGCGTAGCGGCCCCAGTCGTCGGCGAAGACAAACAAGATATTCGGGCGGTTGGACGCATGCGCCTGAAGGAGGGGTGCCAGAACAAGCGCGACAAGGAAAGGGAGGAATTTTTGGCTCACGTTGGGAAGTGGTGAATGGCTTTTTTGTGGCTGGGCAGGGGGCAATGGCGTTAAAAGACGGCAATTTGACTTCAAGCGCGTAGAGACTTTAGGCGGTTCAGACTTTCTCTAAAAGAGGATTAACCTGGGGGGTAATCTTGGACTCCGAATTTGAGGCCTAAGGGGCTTCGCCACGGCTACCGTGTTACTGTTTTTTTTGAAGCTGTCTTGCGACAAAATCCCAGATGTCCACATAACCGTCCACGGGGTGTTCCGGAAACTTCACCAAACACGTGGCTCCTGCGCCCTGCGCCAGCGCCTGAAAGCCCAGCGCCCAGCGAGGGGAATGCACGTCGTAGTTGGCCTGTGTGACGTCCTTGGGTTGGGTTAGCCCCCATTCGTTTTCAAAAAACATGGGAGCCGCATTCTTGTGCAGAAGATAATCAGGGGACCACTTTTTGAGAATCGGCAGCAGTTCGCTCCGGCGTTTGAGGGATTCTTCGAAGGAGCAACCCATCGCAGGTGCGCCCCATTTCACTCCTGGTACCCACTCCTGCATCCGAACGGGATCCAACGTCGGCTGGCAGCGGTAGGCCGCAACGCAGCTGACCAAAGAGGAGGCTCGCTCGACGGGATCTAGCGACGCAGCGTTCGCCTGGTCGCGCGAGCACCCCACAAATAATGCGGGTTGGGCTCCCTGAGAGCCTCCGCCAGTGGCGAGCCGGTCCGGATCCAGATTCCATTTTGCCGCGTTCTGCCGCACGAATTGGACTGCTCGGATCGCGTCGCTCTGAACGTAGGAGATTGGCACACCTTCTTTTTCAGCCGTTGCGTCCTCCATGGTGCGAGTCTGCACTGCGATGACTGCGACTCCCTTTGAATCAAAAAAACCGAGATTCGCCGGATGTTTCGCCGGCTTCCAGATGCCTCCGAACCAGAGCAGCACGGGGTAGGGGGCATCCCCCTTCTTTGGTAGGTAAATGTCGATGAGTTGATGCGCGTGCGGGCCGAACGAGATGTTCGCGTGTGTGGGAGGTGCTGGTGGAGGCGCAGGATTCGCGTGTTTAGCCACGGCGGCTTTCATGAAATCGGCGTACATCACTTTTTGCTGTTCGCCGGACATGTCCATGCGCTCCACGAGAAGAACCATTGCGAGCCTGTTCTTCGGGTCGATCCACATCGCCGTCCGCCGGGCTCCCCGATGGCCAAAACTGCCTGCACTCGGGCCTTCCTCGTCCGTCAGTTTCACCGAACAGCCGATGCCATAGCTTTCCTGCGCGCTCACCTTCGCGTCGCCCGTTTGGGAGACGCGCATTGTGGCTACCGCGTTTTCGGAGAGGTAACGTCGACCATTGAGTTCACCGCTGCGCAACAACATCTGGCAAAACTGGCCGAGGTCTCGTGCCGTTGAGAAATAACCGCCAGCGGGCATGGCGTAGTGTTTGCCATAGTCGGCGGCGATCCCGAAGCCCATCTCGGCGATCATTGAAGCGGGAACAGGCACGCCAGCGCTTAGTCTTTCGACGGCCTGGGCTGGAACATTGGAGTCCTGTTTGACCTCGACTAGATCGGTTTTGTCTTCGGTAAATCTCGCGGAGTGGGCCAGCCGCGCGGCTTGTTCATCGTTTGGCCAACAGGTGGTGTCTTTCATTCCCAGCGGATCAAAGAGGCGCGTCTGCATGAACTCGCCGTAACTCATGCCGCTGACCACCTCGATGATGCGGCCGCCTGTGTTGATACCGCAGTTGTTGTATTCGTATTTCGTGCCCGGTTCGTGTCGCAGGGGACGCGAGGCGTACTCTGTGACATCGTCCTTGAGCACGTGCGTTTGTTTGAGCGTCTTGTCGCTTGCAAGCACCAATCCGCTCGTATGGCTCATGATCTCGCGGACCGTGATGGGGTGTTTGGGCGGGTGTGATGTGTCCGAGCCCGCCGTTCCCGCGACAGTTTGGCCTTTAAATTCGGGGAGATACTTTTCCACGGGATCCTCGAGGCGGACTTTACCCTCGTCGACCAGCATCATGAGAGCGGCGCCTGTAAACGTCTTGCTCATGGATGCGATCCAGAAAACAGCGTCTTCGCGAATCGGAGTCTGGTTCGCGATGCTTGAGTATCCCGCTTTTTCAATCGAAACCACGCCATCCCGGTTAAGGACGAGGCCAACGACGCCTGGGGCGATCCGTTTATCAACGAACGATTGCAGAATTGGCGCAATCGGGCCCGGAGCGTTCCCAGCTTGAGTAAGCAATGGGGCGCCTAAAAATAAGGACAGCAGAAGGGTGAGAGTTTTCATAGAAAATTGGGGGTGCTTTGAATTAGGCCGCGGCCTGTCTTTTTGGGTGCTGGCGTCGTAGCGTTGCCGCGTGGAATATCTGAAGCCGGACTGGTGGCATAGGGCGCTCCGGCTAGGAAAGAGCGTGGATCACGGGGACCGGTGCAAGGCGCAGCTCAAAGGCAAGGCTCAGGCGTTGTTTCCGAGGGTGGAGGTGATGCTGACAAATGCGGAGGCGCTGCTGATCCTGGAGGCGGGGCGGAAGTTGCCTGCCCAGTGTGAACCGCATGGAGGAAGTTTTGCCGGGCCATTGTAAACTGCTTTTTGTGAGGATTTAAGAAACCTGGAGGCAGATTCGCCAGGCAGCACAGATCAGCTCTTCCGGAGTAAATCGAGTAACTCTTCTGAAACCCAGAATCTGGCTTTCTCGCGCAGTAAATCGGCTGTGGCAGAGGCATCTGCAATCAGGCTGTCGCTGAACACTTCAAAGTGCACCACCAATGTTCGAATCAAAGTGCACCACTTGAGGGATGTTTTTGGTTACGGGATTTGATTCATTTTTGCAAGTGCTCTTGATCGTCGGCCGCGGTTTCGCGGCTTGTTCCCCCCAGAGGAGGG